>JABDJY010000420.1 GCA_013003285.1 Alphaproteobacteria bacterium
ATATGTATCTCGGCAGCGGCGGCGCGCCGGAGGGCGTGCTGGCGGCGGCGGCGCTTCAATGCATCGGCGGGCAGATGCAGGGCAAGCTGCTGTTCCGCAACGATGACGAGCGCGGCCGGGCGTCGAAAATGGGCATCGAGGATTTCGACCGGGTCTACGATCTCAACGATCTGGCCTCGGGCGATGTGATATTCGCGGCCACCGGCGTCACCGATGGCGGCTTGCTGCGGGGCGTCAGCCGCAGCGGCGATCATGCCGAGACCCAGACCATCATCATGCGCTCCATGACCGGCACGGTGCGCGAGATCACCACCCGGCACGATTTTTCCCGCAAATCCATCGACGACGTCTAGCGTCATGCGATGAGCCTCGCCCCGGAATCCGATCTACCTGCCGAACCTGCCAACTCCATCGAGGTCGCCCAATCGGTGACCGGGCGGCGTTGGGTGTTTCGCGACGGCGACGACCGGGCCGGGTTGATGCTGGCTCAGCGGCTCGGCTTGCCGGAAGTGGTCGGCCGCATGCTGGCGGCGCGCGGCATCGGCGTCGACGAGGCGCCGCAGTTCCTCAACCCGACCCTGCGCGACGCGCTGCCCGACCCCAATTGCCTGATGGATATGGACAAGGCGGTGGCGCGGCTGATCGCGGCGATTCGCGACGGCGAACCGATCGCCATCTTCGGCGATTACGATGTGGACGGCGCCACCTCGTCGGCCCTGCTGGCGCGCTTCTTTGCCGCCGCCGGCGCGCCGGTGCGCATCTATATTCCCGACCGCATCCGCGAGGGCTACGGCCCCAATGCGCCGGCCCTGCTGCGGCTGCGCGCGGAAGGCATCAAGGTGGTGATCACCGTCGATTGCGGCATCACCGCGTTCGACGCCCTGGCCGACGCGGCGGACGCCGATCTAGACGTGATCGTGGTCGACCATCATGTGGCCGAGCCGCAATTGCCCGCCGCCGCCGCGGTGATCAACCCCAACCGCCTCGACGATACCAGCAACCTCGGCACTCTGGCCGCCGTCGGCGTGTCGTTCCTGCTCGCCGTGGCGCTCAACCGGGGTCTGCGCGAGGCCGGCTGGTATGAGGGCGGCAAACATAGCGAGCCCGACCTGCTCAACCTGCTCGATCTGGTGGCGCTCGGCACGGTGTGCGACGTGGTCAAGCTGGAAGGCCTCAACCGGGCGCTGGTTACCCAGGGGCTGCGGGTGATGGCCAAGCGCAACAATACCGGCCTGGCGGCGCTGTCCGATGCGGCGCGCATCAACGAGAAACCCAACGAATATCATGCCGGGTTCATTCTCGGCCCGCGGGTCAACGCTGGCGGCCGGGTGGGCGAGGCGTCGCTCGGCGCGCGCCTGCTGACCACCGGCGATGCGGGCGAGGCCGGCGAATTGGCCCGCCAGCTCGACGGCTTCAACGCCGAGCGCCAAGCCATCGAGGCCGAGGTGCTCGACGAAGCGCTGGCCCAGATCGAGACCGCGTTGACCGACGGCGGCGACGCCGACGCGCCGGTGATGATCGCCGTGGGCGAGGGCTGGCACGCCGGGGTCATCGGCATCGTCGCCAGCCGCATCAAGGAGAAATATGCCAGGCCGGCCCTGGTGATCGGCCTCGACGGCGATGTGGGCAAGGGCTCCGGCCGCTCGGTCGACGGGGTCGATTTGGGCAGTGCGGTGATCGCCGCGCGCCAGGCCGGGCTGCTGGTCAATGGCGGCGGCCACAAGATGGCGGCGGGCCTCACCGTCGAGCGGGCCAAGCTGCCAGAGCTTAAAGCGTTCCTCAACGAGCGTATCGGCGCGGCCATGTCCGAGGGCCGGGCGGCCTCGACCCTGCATGTGGACGCCAGTGTGCGCCTGGGCGGCGCCACCACCGACCTCATCGCCACTATCCAGCAGATCGCCCCGTTCGGCGCCGGCAACCCGGAGCCGCGCTTCGTGCTGCCGTCGGTGCGGGTGGTGAGTGCCGATGTGGTCGGCAAGGGCCATGTGCGCTGCATCCTGTCGGAAGGCGATATGGGCGGCGGCAAGAGCCGGCTCAAGGCCATCGCCTTCCGCGCCGCCGGCGAGCCCCTGGGCGACGCCCTGCTGCAAACCCGCGGCCTGCCGCTGCACCTGGCCGGCAAGATCCGCCTCGACACCTGGCAGGGCCGCGAGGGCGTGCAATTCATCATCGATGACGCGGCCACCATCTAGGTCTTGATTTCGCTGCGCGCTGCGGCTATGTCGTGGCCCAGCGCCGCGCGCCACGACGTCCCCTTCGTCTAGTGGCCTAGGACACCGCCCTTTCACGGCGGCAACACGGGTTCGAGTCCCGTAGGGGACGCCAATCTTTGCTCCTGATAGCGCCACCTTCGGCGCTCAGGAGTCGCCCCTATACCCTCAGTTTTCAACTGGCGGCTCATATTTTCGAGTTTAGCCTTATCCAGGTGTGTAGCTCCGCATTTTCGCAAGCACCCCTTTGGATATACCCCTAAATCCAAGCAGAACATCGTCGGGGGTCGATAACACTTGTTTGGTCGTAAAATAACCAGCGTCGAACAACAAGTTTGCCGTTTTTTTGCCTACACCGGGAAGTGCCACTAGCCGTCCGACAAACCAACGTCTTGCGAGATCGCCAACGTAGCCGTCTGTTAGCGAACTGTAGAAATCAGTCCAATCACCCATCAATTTTAAACATCGGATAGAGTCCGCTTGATTCTCGGGTGGCTCATTACTCTCGACGATTCGGCGAAACGCCTTCAAAAACGGAAGGTATTCATCCGGCTTGTGCATCCCCGCATCTGTCCAGACTGTTCCATCCCCCAATGTGTACTCGTCGAGCTCAATACCCATTTCACGGAAGCTCTTCGCCTTTGGTAGCCACGTCCCAAACTGACTAAGAGTTTGGTCAATATCGTCGGGTGTCGGCACAATAGTGCCGTGAGCCTCTAACGCATTCAGTGGCGTAGTGATGATCAAATTGGCAAGAAATTCATAACCCGCAACAACGGTGCCAAAGCCAGTTGGAACGTTGATGGTAGCCATCGATTCCCTTCTGAACGTGGTAGCTGTGTTTGCCCCGACGACCGTTTTCGCGGATCGTTGGTTGTTACACTCCACTTGGGCTGACGGGGTATAATCAAACTTAGGCTGGCTTGGTGCAATTGATAAACCCCCATTAACCCTTCCCTAACCATAATCCGGCCTTTTGTTGGCGGTATTTGGTACCTACATAGTCACAGTCGGCGAATTCTTGCGTTCTGCGCTTTTTACGTGTAGACGCAGGGCCTTAAGAGGTCGTGCCGCCTGATATCGCCGCATTTGGCGCTCAGGGGTTGGCTTCTCTGCCTTCAGCTTTCAACCGGTGGCCGCCCCTGTGCGGCTCATTTTTTTACGAGTCTGGCCTAATTCATGTCCGATACTTCATCCAATAGTTCATCGAATAGTTCTGCCCCTAGTTCCGCGAACCGCTCGGCCGAGAAGCTGCGCAACATCGCCATCGTCGCCCATGTGGACCATGGCAAGACCACCCTGGTCGATAAGCTGTTGCGCCAGTCGGGCACGCTGACCAGCCACGGCGATACGCCGGTGCAGGAGCGGGTGATGGATTCCAACGATATCGAGCGCGAGCGCGGCATCACCATCCTGTCGAAGAACACGGCGCTGGAATGGCAGGGCTGGAACATCAACATCGTCGATACGCCGGGCCATGCCGATTTCGGCGGCGAGGTGGAGCGCGTTTTGTCGATGGTCGATTCCGTGCTGCTGCTGGTCGATGCGGTCGAGGGGCCCATGCCGCAGACCGCCTTCGTCACCCGCAAGGCGCTCGAGGCCGGCCTGAATCCGGTGGTGGTGGTCAACAAGGTCGACCGCGACGGCGCGCGGCCCGACTGGGCGGTGGATCAGACCTTCGATCTGTTCGACCGGCTCGGCGCCACCGAAGAGCAGCTTGATTTCACCACCGTGTTCGCCTCGGCCATTCAGGGCTGGGCGTCCCATTCGTCGGACGTGCGCGGCGAGAATATGGATGTGCTGTTCCAGACCATCGTCGACCATGTGGACCCGCCGGCCGTCGATCGGGAAGGGCCGTTCCGTATGCAGGTTTCGTCGCTGGATTATTCTTCCTATGTGGGGGTCATCGGCATCGGCCGCATTGAGCGCGGTGTGGCGCGGCGCAACGCGCCGGTCACCATCGCGGCGGCCGACGGCACCACGCGCCAGGGCCGGCTGATGCAGATCCTCGGCTTTCACGGGCTCGAGCGGGTCGAGCGCGAAGAGGCCGCCGCCGGCGACATCATCGCCTTCTCCGGGCTGGAGAAGCTCAATATTTCCGATACGCTGTGCGATCCCGACGCGGTCGAGGCCTTGCCGCCGCTGACCGTCGACCAGCCGACCATCGCCATGACCTTCCAGGTCAACGATTCGCCCTTCGCCGGTAAGGAGGGCAAATACGTCACCAGCCGCAATATCCGCGACCGCCTGCAGGAAGAGCTGCTGCACAATGTGGCGCTGCGTGTCGAGGAAACCGATTCCGCCGACCGATTCAAAGTGTCGGGCCGGGGCGAGCTGCATCTGTCGATCCTGATCGAGAATATGCGCCGCGAAGGCTATGAGCTGGCCATATCGCGGCCCGAGGTGATCCTCAAGGAGATCGACGGCCAGCTTCAGGAGCCCTGGGAGGCGCTGACCCTCGATGTGGAGGAAGAGCATCAGGGCGCGGTGATGGAGCTGTTCGGCAACCGCAAGGCCGAACTGAAAAACATGCTGCCCGACGGCAATGGCCGGGTGCGGCTGGACTATATAGTGCCGACGCGCGGCCTGATCGGTGTGCGCTCCACCTTCCTGACCCAGACATCGGGCAGCGGGCTGATGTATCACGCCTTCGATCATTACGGTCCCCGGATCACCGGCGATTTGGCGCAGCGCCAGCGCGGCGTGCTGATCTCCAACGATGCCGGGATGGCGCGCGCCTATGCGCTGTTCAATTTGCAGGACCGCGCCCAGCTGATGGTCGGGCACGGCGCGCAGATCTATGAGGGCATGGTGGTTGGCATCAACAGCCGCGACAACGACCTCATCGTCAATCCGCTCAAGGCCAAGCAGCTGACCAATATCCGCGCCGCCGGGACGGACGAAAATATCGTGCTCACGCCGCCGGTGCGCGTCACCCTGGAATATGCCCTGGCCTTCATCGACGATGACGAGCTGGTCGAGGTGACGCCGCAAACCATCCGCATCCGCAAGCGTTTCCTGAAAGAACACGAGCGCAAGAAAGCCAGCCGCGCGGCTTAGATAACCCTCTCCCTGGGGCAGAGGGGACGCAGCAAGCTTTTGGTGTTTTTACCGCGCGCCGTGGTATTAAGGGCAGCCAACCTGGGTAACTGCCTAAACGATGGTACGCTGGTTACAAATCGCTCTGCCGTTCGTGGTGCTGTTCATCGCGGTGATCACGCGCGTTGTCAGCCCCGAACCGTTTGAGATCCTCGACCTCAAGACCTTCGACTTCTATCAGCAGAAATCGCCGCGTATTTACAGCGAGGTGATTCCCGGCACCGACGCCCCCATGCCGGTCAAAGTAATCGATATCGATGACGAAAGCCTGGCCCAATTCGGCCAATGGCCCTGGCCGCGCTCGCTGATTTCCCAGTTGATTGAACTGCTGCAGCGGTCGGGCGCGGTTGTGATCGCCTTCGACGTTATCTTTGCCGAGCCCGACAGAACCTCGCCATCGCGGGTTATCCGGACCTGGCCAGCGACCCCTGAACTAGACCAGATTCGCCCGGTCATTGACCGTTTGCCCGACCACGACCGTACCTTGGCCGAGACATTCAAGACCATCCCGATCATCACTGGATTCGTTCTGACCGGCGGTTCACCACGGCATGAGCCCGTTGCAAAGACCGGGTTCGCCAGCATCGGCGACGACCCGCGAGAATTTGCCCAGCCGGTCTTTACCTCGGCGGTGACGTCTTTACCGGAGTTGGAAGCGGCAGCAACTGGCAATGGCACAGTCAATTTCCTCCCGGACACCGACCAGATCATCCGCAAAGTGCCGATGGTCCTTCGCCACAATAACAGTCTCTACCCCAGCCTCTCCGCTGAAGCGTTACGGGTGGTCCAGGGGGCGGGGACGATAATTGTCAAATCCACTGACTCGAATTCTGGACGCGGATTCGGCGAACTATCGGGAATCACCGAGGTAAAGATCGGTAATGTGGCGGTGCCCACCGATCCAGATGGGCAGTTCTGGATACACCATACCGGTCCCGAACCGCGCCGGATGATACCAGCCTGGAAAATCCTGACCGCCGATTTCGACCCCGCCGACGTCGCCGGTAAGATCATATTCGTCGGCGCCAGTGCGTCAGCGCTAAATGATCTACGACCATCTCCGGTGCATCCATCCACCGCCGGGGTCGAGTTTCATGCCCAAACTATCGAGCAGATTATATCCGGCCAATTCCTCAAACGTCCTGATTGGGCGGAAGCTGTCACCATCGTCAGCGCATTAATCGCCGGCATATTAGTGATAATCGTCGTCATGCGCCTGGGCGCCGCCTGGGGCGGCATGGTGATGATTTCTCTGCTTGCCCTGGGGAGCGTGTACGCCTGGAAGCTGTTTACCGAACAGGGGCTGCTGACTGCGCCGCTCTATCCTGCGCTCACCACGACAGTCGTTTTTGTCATTGCGTCGATGACGAGTTATCTGCAGAGCGAATCCTCCCGCCGCGAGGTTAAAGGCGCGTTCGGCCGTTATATGTCGCCCGCTGTGCTGGATCGGCTGGCGAAGAACCCGAGAAAAATCAGCCTGGGCGGCGAATTGCGCGATATGTCGATCCTGTTCTGCGACGTGCGTAATTTCACGCCGATTTCGGAGGCTCTCGACGCGCAGGCGCTGACCGGGTTTGTGAATTCGTTCCTCACCCCCATGACCAGTGCCATCCACCATCACGAAGGCACGGTCGATAAATATATGGGCGATGCGGTCATGGCGTTCTGGAACGCGCCGCTGGACGATGCTGACCATGCGCGCCACGCCTGCCATGCGGCGTTGGAGATGCGCAAAAATCTGGCCGAGCTCAACCAGCAGATCGCCGATAGCGCGGACGGCGCCGACGATGCCTTTAAGCTGGGCACCATTCGTGTCGGCATTGGCATCGGCACAGGTATCTGCTGCGTCGGCAATATGGGCTCGGAGCAGCGCTTCGACTATTCGGTGATCGGCGACAACGTCAACCTGACGTCACGGCT
>JABDJY010000444.1 GCA_013003285.1 Alphaproteobacteria bacterium
CTGGAAGGTGGTGCGGGCGACGATACGCTCAGCGGCGGCGGTGGTGCAGACCTACTAGATGGCGGCGCCGGCAGCGACGACCTCGTCGGCGGCGGTGGCGCCGATATCTTTGTCTGGGATTCCGCCGATCTCAATATCGATGGTGGTGGCAATACCGATACGCTGCGGGTCGATAGCGGCAACGCCGACATCACGACCTTTGGCGGCACGATTTCAGGCATCGATCACGTCGATTTGGCGTCGGACGCTGGCGCCAACTCCTTGACCGTCAGTTACGCCGACGTTCTTGCCATGACGGATAATCCCGATACGCTCGTCATCGACGGCGATGCGCTGGATAGCCTCGACGCGGGTACCGGGTGGACCGATGGCGGCGTATCTGGCGGCTACCACACTTATACCCAGGGTAGCGGACCGAACGCAGCGACCCTGCAAGTCGATACCGACATCACCGTTAACGCCAACATCTTGCTGTAGGGGAGGTCGACATGAAAAAGAAAATCATGAATATCACCGCCTTCCTCGCCGCGACCTTGCGCAGCTTCGCGATCGCCGGTCTCGCCGGTGGCATGATCGCGCTGGCGGGCGCTCCGGATGCGCGTGCCGATGATGCCGCCAGGATTCAGAACGCGAGGATTCAACCGGCGGCGAAAATCAACCGCGAGTACCTCATCAAGTCGGCGATCCTATTTAACTTCGCCAAGTTCGCCGAATGGCCGGAAACCGCCTTCAGCAACCCCGATGCGCCGTTGCGGGTGTGTGTCCTCGGCGATGACCCGTTCGGGCCGGCGCTGGATACGCTGACCGGCAAGCAGGTTCGAAACCGGCAACGGGTGGCAATTCGGATCGACGATGTTTATGACGCGGCCCAGTGCCACATTCTGTTCGTCAGTGCATCCGAAGAGGCCGGACTGGCGAAGGTCCTCGACCATGTTGCCGATCTGCCGGTCCTGACCGTCGCCGATATTAACCGGTTTGCCAGCTCCGGCGGCATTATCGCCCTGAAAGAAGTCGATAACCGCAGCCGCATCGTCGTCAATATGGGCGCCGCCGACCAGGCGGGTGTGAGGCTGAGCTCCAAATTGCTGCGCTTGGTCGATAAGGCCTCCACCTTGACCAAAACCGGTGACGCGAGTGGCAAGTTAAACGCTAAAAGGTCGGTCAAGGCCGACAGCCGGCTGTAATCGTCATGGCGAAAAACAAACAAAATTGTGGGACGGCGGCGAACATGATTGCCGCTTCGCTTCGCGGCATCGCGACGGCCGGTATTGCTTTGGGGATGATCGCCCTAACGGCCCCGGCCGCACAGGCCCAGTCAGGTGAAGTCGCAAGCGTCGGTCCCGCCTCGCCACTGGAAACCAGTCGCGAATATCTGATCAAGGCGGCACTCTTGTTTAATTTCGCCAAGTTCGCTCAATGGCCAGCAACTAGGTTCGGCAACGATTCGGCACCCTTGCGCGTCTGCGTTATCGGTGCGGATCCGTTCGGCTCGGCTCTCACCTCACTGGCAGGAAAGACAGTTGCTAACCGCACGCTTGCCGTTCTGCGCATTACGGCGGCCGAAAAGGCTGCGGTTTGTCATATCCTCTTCGTTAGCGCATCGGAACAGCCGCGTCTGGATCAAATCCTCGACGCCGTTGGGTCGCAACCGATCCTCACGGTCGCCGATATGGACCAGTTTACCGGCGCCGGCGGTATCGTCGCGCTGAAGGCGGCCGATAATCGAAGCCGTCTGGAAATCAACGTGGAGGCGGCGGAGAAGGCCGGCCTGAAATTGAGCTCCAAACTGCTGCGCCTGTCCGATACGGTCGATATGCAAGCGGTGGATCAGCCGGAATCTTTGATATGATCCGCAACCTTTCCGTTCGCCACAAGGTCACCGCGATTACCGTGATGACAACGACCATCGTCTTGGCGTTGGCATCCCTGTTGTTCGTCGGGCTGGAGATTAACAATTACCGGCGTGCCTTGGTGCAGGAGCTGACCGCCATCGCCCAGATCAGTGCCAGCAATTCGACCGCGGCGATCATCTTCGACGACAAAGCCGCGGCAGAAGAGACGCTGGCTGCCCTGGACGCCCGACCCAACATCGAAACGGCCGCCATTTTTACGCCCGATGGCCGGTTGTTCGCCGGCCAAACGGCCGCGACCGCGGGCGCTGCGGAAGAACAGATGCAGCCCTATCTGGCCGAATTGTTGCGCGACGACGATCCGACATTTGAATTCATCTGGACCCTCCAATCGGTCGATCTATATGGACCGATCGAACTCGATGGCCAGACCATTGGGATCATTCACATCCGTTCCAACCTCGACCAGATCATCGCCACCATTTGGACCTATCTGGCCGTTGTCATGATGATTATCGGATTGGCTATCGGGCTGGCATGGTTTCTGGCCGCGCGGTTGCAGCGGCAGTTCACGGCGCCGATTTTCGGTCTGGTCGATACCGTAAATGCGGTGGCGCGCGAGCGCGATTATTCGCTGCGGGCGCCGAAACACAGTAGCGATGAACTGGGTGCCGCTGGTGGACGGGTTCAACACGATGTTGGCCGAGACCGAAGCCCACAAGATCGAACTGAGTTCGGCGCGAAGAGAAGCCGAATCCGCCAACCGT
Organism: Alphaproteobacteria bacterium; assembly: GCA_013003285.1. Lineage (GTDB taxonomy): Bacteria > Pseudomonadota > Alphaproteobacteria > UBA6615 > UBA6615 > JABDJY01. Next base: position 2,618 of record JABDJY010000444.1, read on the forward strand.
ATGAAAAGCGATTTTCTCGCCCAGATGAGCCATGAGCTGCGCACGCCGTTGAACGCAATTCTAGGGTTCTCCGATTTCATGATGAGCGAGCCGCACGGGCCGTTGGGCCATGAGAATTATCGTGAATATGTTAGCGACATTCACGGCGGCGGCCAGCATTTGCTGGGCGTGATCAACGATATCCTCGACATGTCGAAGATCGAGGCCGGCGCCGTCGAGCTTCATGAAGAACTCGTCGATACCGAAGCGCTGCTCGATGAGAGCGCCCGTATGCTGCGCGAACGCGCTACCAATGCCGGTCTTAACTTGCGGGCGGAAGTAGAGCCCGGCTTGGCACATCTGTTTGGCGATGCGCAGCTCATCAAGCGCGGTCTGCTGAACCTGCTGTACAACGCCATCAAATTTACTCCGTCTGGCGGCCAGATTTCGGTGCGCGCCGACCAGAGCGCCGACGGTGGCATTGCGTTGACGGTCATCGATAATGGCGTCGGTATCGCGGCTCAAAATATCGATCATTGCTTGACCCCGTTCGGCCAAGCCGAAAACGTACTCCGCCGCACCCATGACGGCACCGGCCTGGGTCTGCCGATGGTCAAGTCACTCGTCGAATTGCATGGCGGCTCTCTGGATTTGCAGAGTGCATTGGGCGAAGGCACCAAGGCGACATTGCGGTTCCCGGCACAGCGCACACGGGCGCGGCCGGTCGGTGCGCGCATCGCCGCGGAAGTTCTCCCGGTTGCGCCGGTTGCGACGGACGAAACATCGCTAATGGCAGCGACCGCATGATCGCCGATAATTCTAGCCGTAAACTAGACGGTGGGACGAATACCCGCCTTGGGTCCATCCTGCATGGCGCCGGCCTTTGCGGTGTAGCCCTATGCGTGCTCTATACCTTTGACGTCATATGGGTGCATCAGAGCGGACAGTCGCTTCTGCCGATTTCCGGACGCTTTGTGACGCGGCAGGACATGAGGGTCACCATAGCGGTCGGCACGGTGTTGGGGCTGCTATCCTGGCGGATCGGCGTGGTTGCGCGGTTGTACGCCAACAGAGCTGCGGAAAAGAAACACGCAGCTGCGAAAGTAGGCGGCGTCACCGTGCCGGGGCGTGACTGGAGGTCAGAGCCGGGCGAGTAGGCGCGGTATAGTAATTCGGCCGCAGAGCGGTCAATATTATCGTCCTTGAACAATCGTTCGATGAAAGGACGGCGCGATGCCCGATGGCGATATCAAATCACGAGAGCAGCTTGAGGACTATTACGGCCAACCGAAGGGTCATTTGAGCCGCAAGGAGTTGCCCAAGCTTAACCAGCACAGCAAACACTTCATTTCATTGTCACCGTTTTTGGTGCTTTCCACCTCGGCCGCCAATGACGGTCCGGCGGACGCCAGCCCGCGCGGCGACGCCCCCGGTTTCGTGCGTGTGCTCGATGACATCACCATCGCGATCCCCGACCGGCCCGGCAATCGGCGCACGGATTCGTTCCACAACATCATGGAAAACCCCGAGGTCGGATTGGTGTTTATGGTACTGGGCATGCTCGAAGTGTTGCGGATCAACGGCCGCGCCCGGCTGACCACGGACGCTGAATTGCTGGCGACCTTAGAGGCCCAGGGTAAGTTGCCCCGGGCGGCTTTGGTGGTCGATATTCGCGACGTCTATATTCATTGCGGCAAGGCGATTATTCGTGCCGATCTGTGGAATCCCGAAGCGCAGATCGACCGCAAGGATTTTCCCTCCATGGGTCAGATCAATCAGGATTGGTACGGTGTCGACGGCAAGATGGTCGACGAGAAACTCGCCAAGGACTATGTGGACACGCTGTACTAGAGCACGTCAGTGAAAAATAGAACGACCGGAAAACCTGGAAGGGGAAACGCGCCATGGCGGGACTAACGCTCGGTCAGGCGATGAAGATTATGGAGGTGGGGTTCGCCCATGGGCGGGCCACCGAATGTCTGCCGCTGGGCATCGCCGTGCTCGATCCCGGCGGCCATTTGCTGACCTTCGCGCGCGAAGACGGCACCAGTTTTCTGCGGCCGACGATTGCGCAGGCCAAGGCGTGGGGCGCCTTGGGTATGGGCATGGGCTCGCGCGCCCTGGTCGATCGGCCGGACCGCTTCATCATGACGCTTAATACGGCGACCGACGGCAAGGTGTTGAATGCACCGGGCGGGGTCATCGTGCGCAATGCCGAAGGTGAGATCCTCGGTGCCGTGGGGGTGACCGGCGATGTGTCGGATCGTGACGAGGCCTGCGCCGTGGCCGGTATCGAGGCCGTCGGACTGGTCGCCGATACTGGCTGAGGCGCTCGCCTCTACAGATAGTCGGCGGTCGGCGCTTTGGCCTTGAATTCGTCCAATATCCGCGCCGAGGATTTGGCCAGAGTTGCGATTTTCGCGTCGACCCCGTCGAACTTCATTTGACCGTTCTGTTTTTTGATCTCGCCGGCGATCATCACCGTATCCACGTTGCCGGGATTAGCGTGCATCACGATTCGATTGGTCGCGTCGGAAATACCGGCAAGGTTTAAATCGGTTTTACGCAATAGCGTGATATCGGCCTGTTTGCCCGGGGTCAGCGAACCGATGGCGCTGTCGAGATGGGCCATCTTGGCGCCGTTAATCGTTGCCCAACTGAGCGCCTCGCCGGTCGTGACCGGGATCGGATGTGGTTTCTCGCCGGTTTGCGCATAGTGGCGCATGCTGTGTTCGTGCCTTTCGAGCTGCAAAGTGATGCGCATCGACGCAAACATGTCGGGTGCATAAACGCACTCGACGTCCGATCCGATAGCGACGGGTACGCCAAATTCTCTGAGCTTACCGGTGAGCGGGTCGCCATAGGCCATCTGCATCTCAACTTCGGCGGTGACCGCAAAAGTCGCGCCGTTATCGACCAGCAGCTTGAGGTCGGAGTCGGTGAGGGCGTTGCCATGGACGATGTTGATCTTGTCGGAAATCAGCCCTTCTTTTGCGGCATATTCATAACCTTGTGGACCGACCATCTCCGCCCCGGAATGGTGCAGGCTGGCAATCAGATCAAATTCCCGGGCGAGGCGGAAATCTTCGAGCACCACGTCGTTCACCGACATTTGCGGGCCCAGAACCGCCAGCCCCATTGAAAGCAGTTCGTTGTCGCCGGACAGCCGGCCCTTGCGCAAACGCTCCACTTCGCTGCGGGACATGGGAATTTCACTATGGTGTTTTTGGCCTGGCTTGGCGTCCGGTTTGGCGGAGCCATGCAGAAACAGGGCGCGGACCCCAGCTTCCTCCAGCCCGTCGATGGCGGCATCGGAATGGTCGGGCGTGGGGTTGTTATGGTGCCAATCCACCAGTGTGGTGACGCCAGAATTGATCTGATTTAGCGCGCCGACCAGATTGGCGATATAGATGTCTTCCGGTTTGAAAAACAAAGCGAGGCCGGCGTGAATGGCGCGGAAGTAGTTGGTTCCCGTCCAGTTTCCGGCGATCCCGCGCAACCCGGTCTGCCAGGTATGGATATGCGCATTGACCAGACCGGGCATGATGATCATGCCGGACGCATCGATCACCTGTGCGTCGTCGCCAACCGCGAGGTCGACGCCGACGGCCGCGATTTTGTCGTCCTCTACTAAGACATCCCCAACTTCAAGATTGGGCACCTTGGGGTCCATCGTGACGACGGACCCGCCTTTAAAATGAATCTTCGCCATTTGGTTCTCTCCTCGTCGACTTTGCCTCTGTCTTCGGGAGACGGATTGGCTGTGAACGCGATAAAGTTGTAGGTCAGGCGTTGATGCCTTCTTGTTGGCCGCCGAAATCGGTCGAATAGTTTCGGTCGATGTACCAACAGACATAATCCAACATGCCGACTGGGTCATATTTCGGCGGATTGTCGGGACCGCAGCAAGTGTCCAACGGTTCGGCGATGGTGTCCGGCGCCGGATTGAAGAATGTCGCCATGGAATAGCGGTCATGGTCGGGCGGCACCACACGGTGAGGTGAGGCGATAAACCGGTCGTTGGTCCAGCGGTTCAGGAACTCGCCGGTATTGACGATGATACCGTTTGCCACCGGGTCGGCGGGCAGCCACTTGCCGGAGCGGGTTAGCACCTGCAGCCCCGGGACGTCGGACAGGGGAAGAAGCGTCAAGAAGCTGTGGTCGCTATGGGGCGAAATGCCGAATTGGTTTTCCTCCGGCTCGACCGCCGGGTAGTGGGAATTGCGCGTCCACATGATCGGTTCTTCGAAATATTTGTCGAAGAAATCCGCCGGCTTTTCCAGCGCCAATGCATAGAGCGGCACCATTTTCCGGCCCAGCACCGCAATCGCATTTTGGAACTCGACGATGGCCTCGCGAAATCCGGGAAGATTGCGCGGCCAGGGGTTGGGGCCGACAAACCGCAGGCCCTGTTTAATATAAGGATGATCGGCCTCGCGCTCGAGCGCCAAGACCAGGGTCTCGTTCAGATCCTGCTTGGTGTTCTCGTTGATCTTCGAGGTCACATAGATGGTCGACTTGGCGGCCACATAGCCGACCGACTTTTCGCCGAATTTGAGCCGCAGCTTTTCCTCCGACGGGCGGGCGAAGAAGCGTTTGAGGGCGCTGTAGGCGTTGTCCATCAGCTCGCGCGGCACGCCATGATTGATAATCACATAGAAGCCGATGGTTTCCTGGATGAACCGAATGTTTTCGGCGAGCGCCTGCGCCGCGCCGGTCTCGCCGGCCAGGTAAGGCCCGACATCGAGGATCGGGATATCCTCATACTCGTCCGCCCTATCGACCGTTCGGTAGTCAAAAATCTTTAGAGACGGTTCAGAACTCATAATATCCCCATAAAACTATTCGATTATCCAAGGCCATAGACTCCATTTTATTGGCACTTGGCGTCACCATCTTAGATGATGGTGTTACATGGAATGTGGCAAACAGACGCGGCGGTTTCAAGCTATCCAGCGCCCCTAAGACGCGCCTATTTGTAGTGCAATTGGCGGTTCTATCAAAGCGATTCAAAATCGAAAGAGGCGAGGGCATCGCGGATCTCTTCGTTTGATCGGCCCAGACGTTCCGCCATTGCGGCGGCGAACAAAATGCTGTGCCGTTGCTGGTCCGATAGGTCCTTGCCCAGGCCGGCCATCAGCTTGGTCAGCGAGGTCGGAACGGCCTGTTCTCCCACCGGCAAGACATTGCCGGACCTGGGCCGGCTGGCGATATCCCGACACAGCGTGTCAGCGTCGTTGATAATCGTGACATCGCGGGCCGCCTTGATCGCGACTCCCAGGGCATCGGCCAAGTCGACGGAACCTAAAGAGGAAGCGCCGCTTCCCGCTGGGGCGTCCCCGTCGACGATTGCCGCCACATCGCATCCGTCAAAGCCTATTCCGTTTTGCAGCAATGCTGTGGGTGAGATGGCAAACACTGCCGCATCGACCATCGGGTTGCGCAAGACCATGTGCGCCGCTGCCTGCCCGGCGAGGGCGCGGGTGGACATGGGTTTGCCACCGACCCATACGCCATCGCTGGTGGCGAGGCCCACGCAGTTTCCGTTATGCCCCAGAATGTGCGCCAGGAGACGGGCGGTATCGGCGGTTCCGGACTGGCCCGTGATAACGGCGATGGGGATCCGATAGGGCGCGCCGGGCGGATACATGGTCTCAATAAACGGGCCGGCAATATCGCGCGGCGGGGAGTCGATCGCGATATGGGGGTTCAACCCCGGTGTTGTATTTAATTCGCAAATAGCCCCGCCGACCTCTCGATACGACCGGCTAATGTCCGGCGTAATAAAATCGACCCCAGCAATATCTATCCCCATGGCGGCCGCGGCTGAAATGGCCAATTCGCGGTTATCGGGGTGCACCTGATCGGTGACGTCGGTGGATGTGCCGCCGGCTGAAAGGTTTGACGCGTTGCGAAGTTGGACAATTTTCCCCAGTGTCGGCACGCTGCCGCGCTCATAACCGACTTTGCTGAGCATGCGTTTGGTTTCCTCGTCGAAGCCAAGACGGGGCAACCATCGCAGGCGCTTGATGCCGCGCCAGGGGCTACGGTTTGCCTCTTCGATTAGCTCCTCGACGGTTTGCCGGCCGTCCCCCGTGACATGTGCCGGTTTACGTTTGGCAGTGGCGATCAATTTGCCGTTGATGACCAACATACGGTGGTCATCGCCGGCGATAAAACTCTCGACGAGGACGGAACGCCGATACTGCTGCGCGCGCGCGAAGGCGGTCGCGACACTTTTTGAGTCTTCCAGACCGACACTAACGCCGCGGCCGAAATCGGAATCGAGCGGTTTTAGCACAACCGGATAGCCGATTTGTTCGGCTGCTTGAACCGCTTGTTGCCGCGTTGTTACGACGCGTTGTTCGGGAACAGGCAGGCCGATTTCGCTGAGAAGGCGACCCGTCAGCGACTTATTACTCGAGAGCACAAATCCGACATGACTGGTTTGGTCGCTAAAGTGCCTCAAGTGCAACTTTCGGAAACGCCCTTGGCCAAACACAAATAAACCATCGCCAAGGCGGTCCACCGGAATGCCACGGACCCGTGCGGCTTCGATGATATATCTGTGCTGAATATGCATCACATGATGTTGGTATGATTGGATAAAATTATCGTGCGCCTTGGCGAAATCGAACCCCGGCGTATCCGTTTCGGTTGGTGGTTGGCTGCTCGGTAATAGGTTTTGGATGAGTAAAGCGGCCAGCCCTCCGGCGGCGAGGCCGACGCGCGCGTCTTCGTAGCCGTAGGTCACGTTGTAGATATTTGGTGAGGCGGTGGGTTGCACATCACCGGTATCGATGTGGCAGCCAAATATATTCTGAAGCTCGACCGAAACGAGCATGAAGAGACGGGCCAAAGAGGCGCTGTCCCGCTGTTGAATGCCGGGATATTGCGCGATCCTTCCCTCGAGCGCCGGCAGGTGTTCATACAATGCGGCAAGGAAGGCCGGCGTTAGAATGCCATCCCCCGCGCCGGCCTCGGCGCCGACATCGACCGTGTATTTAATCGCCGATTCTGTGCTGAAAATATTGGGACCGATGAAGGTCGAGGCTACGGAAATTTTCATGTCTTGATGCCGCAACCGCGCTAGGTCGCCAGATGGAGCCCGGCGGCGCCGGCGGCGACGAGCAGGGCGGCGGGGACCCGCCGGGCGCCGAATTTCTCGCCTAAGACCAGGGTGGCGATCAGGGCGGCAAAAATAACGCCGGTCTCGCGCACCGCGGCCACCGGCGCGGCGGGGGCTTGCGAATAGGCCCAGAGGATCAACGCATAGCTGGCCAGGGCGAAGGCCGCACCGCCGGCGCCGCGGCCGCCATTATGGCGCAGATAGGTTCCGATCTGGCCCCAGCGCATATAGCCGACTACCGCTATGAAGGGTACGCAGGCGACGATCATGATCCAAGCCAGATAGACAAAGGTCGCCGTGACGATGTCGGCCGACATGGCGCGGATACCGGCGGCATCGACCAGGGAATAGCCGGCGATGGCGATGCCGGTCAGCACCGCATAGAACACCGCCTTACCGTGACCGCCGGCGAGTAAGCCTCGTTCCCAGGCCAGGCTCATGACCCCGACGGCGATGACGGCGACGGCGATAGCCGAGGTGAGCGAGAGGCTTTCGCCCAGCAGCGGCCCGGCGGCGGCGAATACCAGCAATGGCGCGGTGCCGCGCGCGATCGGATAGACCCGCCCGAAATCACCATGGCCATAGGCGACGATCAGCAAAGTGAAGTAGGTGAGGTGGAGCAGGCCCGAGCCGATGATCCACGGCCAATGATGGGGCTGGGGCAGCGGCAGGAACGGAATGGCGATAACGGCGAACAGGGCCGAGAACCCGGCGATCAGTGCCGGGGTCAGCCACCGGTCGCCGCCGGCTTTCACCAGGGCGTTCCACGATGCGTGCAGCAGGGCGCCCAGCAAGACGGCGCCGATAACCAAACTGCTCATGGTTAGAGCATCACTGTGCCGCCATCGACCATGATGGTCTGGCCGGTGACGAACTTGCTGGCGTCGGAAGCCAGATAGACGATGGTGCCGGTCAGATCGTCGGTCTCGAGGTTGCTTTGCAGGCTTTGCCCGGCGGCGATCATCTGCAGCGCCTTGTCGCGCTTTTCGCCCATGAATTCGTCGGTGCCTTCGGTCAACACCGCGCTGGGGGCGACCGCGTTGACGCGGATCCAGTCGCGTCCCAATTCGCGCGCCAGACTACGGGTGAGGCCGATCACCGCGGCTTTCGAGGTGGCGTAGTCGACCGCATAGGCCATGCCGTAGGTCGCGGCGAGGGACGAGATGTTGATGATCGAGCCGCCGCCGGCTTCACGCATCGCCGGCACGCAGGCCTTGCAGCATTGCCAGATGCCTTTGACGTTTACGGTCATCACGCGGTCCCATTGATCCTCGGGCAATTGGTCGAAGCGGCCACCGGAGATATCGCCATAGAGCGCCGCATTATTGACCAGCACATCGATCCGGCCGAATTCGGCGACGGCGCGGTCGGCCATGGCCTGGCAGCTCGCCATATCGGCCACGTCCAGCGCCAGCCCGATTGCCTTGCCGCCGGCGTCCTGGATCGTCGCGACCGTGTCGGCGGTGTCGCGGATATCGGCGGCGACCACATTGGCGCCCTCGCGGGCCAGTGTTTCGCTATAGGCCCGGCCCAGGCCGCGGCCACCGCCGGTGACGATGACGGTTTTGCCTTCCAACTGCATGATTTTTCCCCGGCGGTTTTCTTGCTGGCGATTAACGTATACTCGCTGGCGATCAAGTTACACGAAAACAGGTTGGAGAGACAAAATGGCGACGTTTGTTCTGGTGCATGGGGCTTGGCACGGCGGCTGGTGCTGGGCGCGGGTGGCGCCGCGCCTACGCGCGGCCGGCCATGAGGTTTTCACGCCGACCATGACCGGCTTCGGCGAGCGCAGCCATTTCCTGTCGCCCGATGTGGGCCTCGAGGTCAACATCACCGACATCAGCAACGTGCTGCTGTGGGAGGATCTGAACGATGTGATCCTGGTCGCCGCCAGCTATGCCGGCATGGTGACCACTTGCGTCGCCGACCGCATGCCCGAACGCATTGCTGCGTTGGTCTACCAGAACGCCTTCATCGCCGCCGATGGGGTGGCACAAAACGATTTGCTGCCCGACTGGCGGCGCGAGATGATCGAACAGGAACTGGCCGAAGCCGAAATTCCCTGGCAGATGCCGGCGCCTGACCCTAAATTGTTCGGCGTAACCGACCCGGCCGAGCTGGAATGGATCGGATCGAAAATGGCGCCGCAAGCGGTTAAGACATTTCAGGATAAGGCGCGGGTGACCGGCGCCCATGAGGCGATCACCAACCGCACCTATATTCGCGCCACCGGCTACCCCAACAACACCTTCGACCGCTACCTGGCCGAAGCCCAAGCCGATCCCAACTGGCGCGCCGATGTGCTCGACACCAGCCACGACGCCATGATCACCGCCGCCGACGACATTGTGCGGATATTGTTGGAAGTGGCGGAGACCGTGTGACGCGAAATCCTAATTGGTCCTGTCGTCGGGTCTGGCACAAAGCCCCTCTCCTTTTGGGAGAGGGGTTGGGGTGAGGGGTTACAAACCTCACCGTGTACTGTCGATATACCGAAACCCCTCACCCACTCGCTAACGCTCGCCATCCTCTCCCAATGCGAGAGGGTTAGCTTTGTGCGATATCGTCAGTCAGCAACCGAGGCGTCGTTGCCGTCATGGGTTACCGTTTTGGATTTGCGCGGCGGGATGACCGGCAGCAGGAGATAGGATTCCTGCCCCTTGCCGCTGTGGATTGTCGTCGTGCCGCCGAAGATTTCCTTCGGCCGGTCGATCGGATCGTCATGCAGGAACGGACCCGAACCGCGCGACGGCACATAGGCTTCGACCGACGGTCCCGGCCGGTCGAAATCCTGACCCGAAATGTTGAGCGCGATGCGGTAGCCCTTGGGCAGGCTCACGCATTGCGGCCAGATCTCCACGTCGAGCTCATACACCTTGCCCGGGATCAGCGGTTGCTTGTCGTCATGGCTGTGATAGGGCCGCCACGGTTTCGACTGCTCCGGGTCGAGCTTGCGGTGCGAGGCGCGCAGCCAGCCTTGCGCCAGCGGCGTCTTGGGATCGACGGTACCCTGGAAATGCACTTCGCGGCCATTGGGCGCAAAAGCCTGGACGGTCACGAACAGATCGCAGTCGACCGTCGATGACGAGACGAAGATCTTGGCCGCCATGGGGCCGGTCAACTCGGTCTCTTGCTTGAGCGGCGGTGACATCCAGGTCACGCCGCGGGTCAGCGCGCGGAAACTCTTCTTGGACTTAGCCTTGGGCGCCTTCCAATCGAGTTTGCCTTTGCCGCCGGCATTGAGATAGGCCTTGGTCCATTTGGTGCCGCGCAGCGGCCACGAACTTTCCTTGCGCAGCTCGAACTCCTTGGTGAACGGTCGGCGAACATTGACCCAGACCCGGGGTTCCTTGTTCCAGCCGTTCTTCTCGCCCTTCAGATAGTAATCGAAGAAGCGTTTCTGCAGCTCCATGCCATAAGCCAGATAGAACCATTCCTCATGACGCCCGGGATGGGCTTCCAGCCATTTCTCCTTGGAGGCGGCTTGGGTAAAGCCTTCGAAGTTGCCGCGTGGATGCAGGCCGAACCCGGCCCAACTGGCGGCGCTGAGGAACGGCACCTTGACCCGCGTCCAATCGGGCGAGCGCGAACGGTACCAATCGTCGTCCATTTCGCGGACCCGGAAGTTTTCCAGAGAATCGCTGCGGTTCTCGGCCAGTTGATCCGAGCTGAGGCGGGCGGGACCGGTCGCACTGGTTTTCATCCAATGGTCGCGCGGACCCTTGGTGTAGCCGTGTTGTACGTTCTCGACCTGGCGCGGATACCAGATTTCCATGAACTTGTTGGACAGGATGCCGCCATGGCGGGCCCATTCGCGATAGGAATCGGCGGCGCCCTCCCACGGGATCATCGCCTTCAATGCCTTGGGCTGCAGCGCCGCCACATGCCACTGGTTGATGGCGTAATAGGAGACGCCGTTCAAGCCGACCTTGCCGTTCGACCATTTCTGCCGACCCGCCCATTCGATGGCTTCGGCGAAATCCTGGGTTTCGCGCGGCGAGAAAATATCGAGATAACCGGGCGAGCGTCCGGCGCCGCGGCTGTCGATGCGCACGCAGGCGTAACCCCAAGGCACCCAGATTTCCGGATCGACAGTTTCCCATGTCAGCCAGCGATGCTTGGAGCCGGCCAGCACATTGGGGTGCATCTTCAACAGCGATTCCCACAGGGGTTTGTAATGCTCTTGATATTTGACGCCCTTACCGTAGGGGCCGCCCGCCATCACGATGGGCACCTTCTTATCGGTATTGGGCCGGTAAACGTCGGCGCGAATGACCAGCCCGTCATCCATCTTAATGGGTAGATCGCGCTCAATGATGATGTTGTCGATAATGGTTTTGGTTGGCATTAGTTCCTCCCCGAAGTAAGCCGCTTGGTGCTGGGTCTTATGGATATTTTTGACGCACGCTATCACCAGCTACAGATGAGTGTAGCCGAACTAATTGTTTTGCGGAATTTGATTTATTGAAGTGTGGTGTTGTTAAAATTTGGGTCTAACCACAACACCTCATCCTGAGCCTGTCGAAGGATGAGCGGGTGGATCCCCATACTTCGACAAGCTCAGCATGAGGATCTTCGGGTGTTGTGACGGAAGTTTTGCGGCGCGGGGCCGGTGATCAGGCGGCGTCTTTTTCGCCCGGCGCTTCGACGCGTTCGGTGTAGGGGTTACGGCCGGTGGCGAGATCGATGCCTTCGAGGCGCACCGCGTATCCCCACAGGCGGCCGATATAGTCGAGCACGTCGACGCGGGTCTTTTCATCGAGCACGATGCCGTCCTGCACGCTGTGGCGCACCACCAGTTCGCGGTCGCCGCGCAGATCGACATCGACGATTTGAATGTCCGGCTCGACGGCGGTGACGTCGTAGCTCGCCGCCAACGCCTTGCGCACTTCCAGATAGCCCTGTTCGTCGTGGATGGCGTCGACGGAGATGTGCGGCTGGGCGGCCTTGTCGGACAATAGGAACAGCTTGAAATCGCGGATCAGCTTGGGACTCAGATACTGCAGAATGAAGGACTCGTCGCGGTAATTGGCCCAGATGTCCTTCAGCGTTGCGCGCCAATCGTCGTTGCCGGCGATGTCGGGGAACCAGTCGCGGTCTTCGTCGGTGGGCTCGGTGCAGATGCGCACGATATCCTGCATCATGGCGAAGCCCAGGGCGTAGGGATTGATGCCGCTGAACCGCCGGTCGTCGAAGTTCGGCTGGAACACCACGTTCGAATGGCTATGCAGGATCTCCAACAGCGCGCCTTCGGTGATCTGGCCGCGGTCGTAGAGTTCGTTGACGATATAATAATGGACGAAGGTCGCGCAGCCCTCGTTCATCATCTTGGTCTGTTTTTGCGGATAGAAATATTGCGCTGTGTTGCGCACGATGCGCAGCAATTCGCGCTGCCAGTCCTCCAGCACTGGACTGTTCTTCTGCAGGAAATAGAGAATGTTTTCGTCCGGCAGATTGAGCATCGCCTTGCGCGCATTCAATTCGCGCTCTTCGGCATCCGGCAGCTCGGCGGCGTCGACCGGCGGCAGGGTGCGCCACAATTCGCGGTAACTCTGCTCATCATGTTCGCGGCTTTCGCGCTCGCGTTCTTCAGCTTCGCCTGGTTTTAGTTTCGATGGCCTGCGGAAGCGGAACACGCTTTGATCCATCAGGGCATGGGCGGCGTCGAGTATCTCTTCCACCGCGCTCACCCCATGGCGTTCTTCGCATTCGGTGACATAGTGTTTGGCGAAGTCGAGATAGTCGAGAATCGCCTCGGCATCGGTCCATTGCTGGAACAGGTAATTGTTCTTGAAGAAGTGATTGTGCCCGAAGGCGGCGTGCGCCATCACCAGCGCCTGGATGGCCATGGTGTTTTCTTCCATGCAATAGCTGATGCAGGGGCTGGAATTGATGACGATCTCGTAGGCTAGGCCCTGATAGCCTTTGCGGTAGCGTTCTTCGTCGTGGATGAAGCGTTTGCCGAACGACCAATGCTCATACATTAGCGGCATGCCGACCGAGCAATAGGCATCGAGCATCTGCTCCGACGAGATAATCTCGATCTGGTTGGGATAGACATCCAGACCCAGATCTTCCAGGGCGATGTCCTCGATAGCTTCATAGGTGCGCTGAAGCGTCTCGAAATCCCAATCGGCGCTGTCGAACAAGGCGGTGGGTTTGGTCTTCTTGCCGCTTTTGGTCATGCCACCCGATCCCTCTTGTCACCCTTGGCGAATAGCTCGCGGAACACCGGATAGATATCGCTGCGCTTGGCGATATGCTTCATGGCGAATTTGCCGGATTGCTCGCCGACCGCCTGGTAGCCGCGCCATAATTCCTTGCCGTTGGAAGTGCCGGCATAGCGGGCGACTTCCTGCTCGGTCAGAATTTCCACATAGGCGTAATACTGGCACAGCGGCAGCAGCTCGTTTTCCAGCAGATCGACGCATACGCCGCTATCGTTGGCGATATTGTCGCCGTCCGAGGCCTGGGCGGCATAGATGTTCCAGTCGGAGACGGGAAAGCGGTCTTTGATGATTTGCTGCATCTCGATCAGGGCCGTACTGACCTTGGTGCCGCCGGATTCCTGGCTATAGAAAAACGTCTCTTCGTCGACCTCTTGCGCTACATGGGTGTGGCGGATGAAGACCAGCTCGACGCGCTCATATTTTCGCTGCAGAAACAGATGAAGCAGGATGAAGAAGCGCTTGGCCAGATCTTTCTCGTGCTGACCCATGGAGCCGGAGACATCCATCAGGCAGAACATCACCGCCTTGGATTTCGGTTCCGGCTGCGGGTCGAAGCGGTTGTAGCGAATATCGACCGGGTCGATGTAAGGAATGGCGCGCTGCCGGCGCTTGAGATCTTCGATCTCGTTCACCAACTCGGCGAGACGGAGCCGTTCGGTGGCGCTCAGATCATCTTTGGCCTGGAGCGCTTCGATCTCGTCTTCAAGCTCTTTTATCGCCGCTGCCTTCGGCCGATTGAGCACCACACGCCGACCCATGCTGTTGCGCATGGTCCGCAGCACATTCAAATTCGGGGTCGTGCCGAAATTGCTATAGCCAGCACGGCGCGGCTTGACGGCGTGGGTTTCCTTCAGCGTCGCTTTGATCAGGTCGGGCAGTTCCAGATCTTCGAATAGGATGTCAAGGAACTCGGCCCGCGACAGCGAGAAGACGAACTCGTCGGCGCCCTCGCCGTCTTCCGAGGCTTCCTTACCGCCGCTGCCGGCGCCGCCCTTGGGCGGTTTCTGGATTTTGTCGCCGGTCACATATTCTTCGTTGCCTGGGAAAACCCGCTCGTGATTGCCGCTGGTGCCGGAATGGCGGAAGCGCGGCTCGGTGATCCCCTTCGACGGGATCGATATCTTGCCACCCTGGCCCGCATCGGCGACATCGCGCTCGCTAACGGCCTTATCGACAGCTTCCTTGATCTGTTTGCGCGCCCGCCGCAAGAACCGTTGGCGATTGCCGAGGCTCTTGTCGCGGGGGTTTAGACGCCTGTCGATAAGATGGATCATGGCTTGGTTCTTTCAGCGCTCTTACCCTGCCTTATTGACCCGCATGTACCACTCCACCAAGCGCCGCACCTGGCGTTCGGTGTAACCGCGTTCGACCATGCGCTCGACGAACTCGGAATGCTGCTTGTCGGTCTTGCTATCCTTCTTGGTGCCAAAGCTGATGATCGGCAACAGATCCTCGATCTGGCTGAACATGCGCTTCTCGATCACCTCGCGGATTTTCTCGTAGCTCGACCATGCCGGGTTATTGCCATTGTTATTGGCGCGGGTGCGCAGGGCGAACTTGACCACTTCGTTGCGGAAATCCTTGGGGTTGGCGATGCCCGCAGGTTTTTCGATCTTCGACAATTCGGCGTCGAGGATCTGGCGGTCGAAGACCTGGCCGGTGTCGGGATCCTTATAGTCCTGCTCTTCGATCCACGCGTCGGCGTAGTTGATGTAGCGATCGAACAGGTTCTGGCCGTATTCGGAATAGGATTCGATATAGGCCTTCTGGATCTCGTTGCCGATGAATTCGGCGTAGCGGGGTGCGATTTCCGACTTGATGAAATCGAGATAACGATCCTCGGTTTCCTGCGGGAACTGCTCACGCCGCGTCGCCTGCTCCAGAACATACATAAGGTGGACCGGATCGGCGGCGATCTCTTCTGTGTCGTAGTTGAAGGTCTCCGACAGCACCTTAAACGCGAAGCGCGTGCTGATGCCGGTCATGCCCTCATTGACGCCGGCGCCGTCGCGATATTCCTGGATCGACTTCGCCTTGGGGTCGGTGTCTTTGAGGTTCTCACCGTCATAGATACGCATCTTCGAATAGAGCGACGATGTTTCATGCTCGCTCAGGCGCGAGAGGATGGAGAACCGGCTCAAGATCTCAAGCACTTCGGGTGCCCGAGGCACGTCGCCGAGATCGCTGCTTTCGAGCAGTTTTTCGTAGATCTTGGCTTCCTCGCTGGCACGCAGGCAATACGGCACCTTGGTGACGCTGATGCGGTCGAGGAAGGCCTCATTGTTCTTATTGTTTTTGAACTGGTCCCACTCGGATTCGTTGGAGTGGGCGAGGATCATGCCCTGGAAGGGGAAGACGCCGAGATTCTCGGTGCCCACATAATTGCCTTCCTGGGTGGCGGTCAGCAGCGGATGCAGAACCTTGATCGGCGCCTTGAACATCTCGACGAATTCGAGCATGCCCTGGGTGGTGCGGTTAAGCCCACCAGAATAGCTGTAGGCGTCGGGATCGTTCTGGCTGAAATGCTCCAGCTTACGAATGTCGATCTTGCCGACCAGGGTCGAGATATCCTGGTTGTTCTCGTCACCCGGCTCCGTCTTGGCGACGGCGATCTGCCGCAGCTTCGATGGCATCAGCTTGACGACGGAGAATTTCGAGATGTCGCCGCCGAATTCGTCGAGGCGTTTGATCGCCCAGGGCGAAATCAAGCCGGTCAGACGGCGGTGGGAGATGCCGTACTTATCTTCCAGCATCTCGGACATATGTTCGGGATGGAACAGGCCCAACGGCGATTCCAGTATGGGGCTGATCTCGTCGCCGGCTTTCAGCACATAGATTGGCTGTGTCTCGATGAGGCTTTTCAGCCGCTCGGCGAGCGAGGACTTTCCGCCGCCGACCGGTCCGAGCAGGTAGAGAATCTGCTTACGCTCTTCGAGCCCTTGGGCGGCGTATTGGAAGAAGCCAACGATCCGCTGGATGGTGTCCTCCATGCCGTGGAAGCCGGCGAAGGACGGGTAGAGCTTGATCGTCCGATTGAGGAAGATGCGGCCGAGCTGCGGGTCGGTGCTGGTGTCGATGAGTTTTGGCTCACCGATGGCCGCGATCATGCGTTCTGCAACCCCCGCATAAAGCGTTGCATCGTCGCGACAGGCCTGGAGATACTCCTGCAGGCTGAAGTCTTCGCGTTTTTCTTGATCGTAAATCTCCGAGAAAAGGTCGAACACATTGTCGACCAGGGGAGTCTCGGCTAAAGCAGTCATCGGGAACCTCCTCGAGTTGAAACAGGTACACGGCTTACTGTCGTTAACTGTGACACCAATATGGTTAACAGCGGATTAACCTTAGTTACCGATGCGCGATTGTCGGTTTGGCGCGAAAGGGCTGGGCTCGGTCGAACGATTTTGGCGGGCGCCAGCGTCTCGCAAATAGCGTTGAAAACTCTATTTGCCGCACCATCGTCGGCGCTCATAAATCGCTGAAAATATTGGGTCGATTTGGCAAACATAGATTGCCGCCATTTCTTTCCACTGGTTAAAACGCCACCGGCACCGAAGCCGCAATAGGTGCCGTTAAAGCCCTCATTTATGCGGGCTTGGCCGTCGTAGAAAGATCGTAGAAAATTCAAAGTCTCGAACTTCGTACAACGGCGGAAGGTACCGCCCGCATGAAATTCAGATAGTTCTAATATGGTTAAAATCTATTCCAAATATTGTGATTCGGAAATGATCTTTGAATAAGGCAATAAAGGCACTCAAAAGACCAAACTATTCGTACGCTTAAAACCAAATGTGTCGATATTTATTTTTGTCACACTTAAGTGAAGTCTGTCGGATTTGTCTAAAATTTTATCGTAATTCGACGCAAATGCGTTCGCGAACCATGTGCGCTGAGGCCCAAAATCGGCTATAGTTTGATTTGGCGTGGCAGTTTGTGAGCGTTAACGCTGCCGGCGAGAGAACATTGGAGTAGCCATCATGAAACGCGCACGTATTTCGGTCAGTACCTTGGCAATCGCGGCTCTTATCGGTGTTGGATTTGTGGCGGCGCCCGTTGGCTTCGACGATCAAATGACGCCGGAGGTGAAATCCGCAGCCGCTAAAGGCGCTGGCAAAAGCAGCGGTAAGGGTGGCGGCAAAAAAGGTGGCAGCAAAAGCAGTAAAGGCGGCAAAAGCGGTAAGTCTAGCAACTCCAGCCTCGACACCGCCGATAGTGATGACGAAGACAAGGTCGGCAACGGCCACATTAAAGCCAAGGGCAATGGCCACGCCAAGCATCATGACGGCGAGGGCGACGACGGCCCCAACGCTCATGGCAAGCTGTCCAGCTCGCTTGGCAAACTCAATGCGGCCCATGCCTCGCCCAACGCGCGCTTGCACGCGTCCGAGAATTCAATTGTTGGGTTGCTGGCGCTGTACGCCGCGGAAGTTGACCCGGAGGATCCGGAAGCCGAAGGCCTAACCCCCGAAGAACAACGGCAAGCGTTGGGTGAGATATCGAATAAGTCGTACGAAGATGACGAGCTGGGTTCGGTTGTCGATGATGAGGTTGTCGCCGAGGTCAACAGGTTGCTCGGTCTTCCAGAAAACGAGGTCGTGGAAGACGACGACGACGCGCCGGTCGCAAACCCGTAGACCTTCATCCGGTCTTCAGGCCGGTTTCCAATCTTACCGGCTAAATCAGATCGCCCGCGGGCTCAGCTTGCGTGGATCGGATCGTCTTTCAACTTGATCAGCAAGTCGCGCGTGATGGCGCCTGACACCGGCATGCCCTTCGCGGTCTCGTAGGCTTTGACCGCGCCGCTGGTCTTGGGGCCAAATTTCCCATCGGCAGCGCCGGGCTTGAAACCCAGACTGGCCAGCGTGTGCTGAGCGAAAGCGATCGATGGGCTGTCGTTGACGCCGGTCACGCGCTCGGCGCCGACCGGTTTCCAATTCTGCGCCGCCGCATGCTCTTTGGCGCGGCGGTCCTCGCTGAGGCGCTCGCCAACCCTGTCAAGAAAGGGCTCGGCCTTGTTGAAGCCACTATTGGCCGCGACGGAAAACCACCGGTAGGCCACCGCGTTATCCTTCGGCACGCCCGATCCCGCCGCGTAGGCTAATCCGGTCATATACTGTCCGCCCGCCACACCTTGGAGGGCGGCTTTGGCAAACCAACGGGTCGCCCAGGCGCGGTTCTTGGGGACACCGCGGCCAGTTTGATAGGCCGCGCCGGTCTTGAATTGGGCGTCCGCGTGGCCTTGTTCGGCGGCGCGTTCATACCATTGGGTCGAGGCAGCCTCGTCTTTCTCGATACCGCGGCCACGCTCATAGGCGAGGGCCAGATGATATTGGGCGCCGGCATTGCCGTTACGGGCAGACTTGCCGAACCACTCGGCCGCTTTGTTCGGGTCCTTTTCCGTGCCGTCGCCGCGCAGCGACGCCAGCCCCAGCAGGAACTGCGCATGGTCCTGGTCCTGTGCCGCAGCACGGCGGTACCAGGAGATTGCGGTGTCACGGTCTTTGTCTACGCCCTGCCCATTGCCATAGGCGAGGCCGAGCAAGAACTGCGCTTCGGCATGACCGGCCTCGGCATGGGGGCGGACCAGTTCGACGGCGCGTGCCGGGTCGCGGGGCACCCCATCGCCTTCCATGAGCCGAACCGCGAGGGCCACGTCGGCATCGGCGGCAGTGCTAACAGACGTGGGGCTCTTCGTCGCCGGGGTGTCAGCCTCGCTCTTTTCGGTCGATGTTGTGCTGCCAACCAGATCATGGATCTTCTCATTGGCCGATTGCAGTGAATCCTGGACCTGCGTACATCCGGCCAACGCTACCATCATGGTCAGCATCGCCAGCTTGGGCCCCTGGGGCAAGATACGGGTCATAGCCATCTATCTCCTATTTCGGCCGGTCGGCGTGTGCCGGGTATCGCTATCTGCGATTGCCCATCACGTCGCGGACCACGTCGAGGACGACATTGGTTGCGGTGTCGATAAGCACGGCGTCATTGCCGATGATCACCCGTTCGGTGCCGCGCAGCGGCGAGGGCAATTGTCCTGTTAAATGGGCGGGAAACGCCTTTTTCTCCAGGCCCGGCGGCAGACGTCCGTTGCGTTGCAATTGACGCTGCAGTCCTGGCGGCAAGCTGTCGCGTTTGGCGAGGCCCGGAGGTGCCCCTTTCCCGCCTTTACCCTTCTTGCCGCGTTTATCCTTACGGTTGTCGGTTTCGACGTCCTGCGCATTGGCGGCGCCGAGGACTTCGCGGATAACCCGGCGTTCCAAATCGTTGAAGACCTTCTCGATGCCGGTGTTGGATTGAGCGATCTGAACGGGTCCGTCGGCGATCGCACCGGCGTGGGGCACTGCAAAGAATAGCGCGGCGGTGAGAATTGCGAGTAGGCGAGGCATACGTAACTCCATCTGAGGCCATCGGCAGCGATAGTTGGCCGATGATTGTGACCGGTTTATGGCAAAAGTGACTTGGCTCGAGCGTGTTATTGCCACGGGGCGATGGCGCAAAATACAGTGCCGACCGATTCCTCTTAGCCCTAAAAATACCGTCCATTGGTGAACGTATGTTTTACGTGACGGACGGTGTCGGGATTTAATTGGCAAAGTGCGATGGGTTATCGAAAAATTATGGTTAACAGGGGGTAAATTGCCGAAGAATCGCCGAAATCAGCGGGGTTGGAGTTTTCAGGCCGCCTTTGGTGCAGTAGGGTGAAGATTGAAGCCGGGCAAACACTAATATTAGGGTTGCGGTTCCATGTTAGAAGCACTGCACCAGGGAATGGGGCGTCACCAGCGACGCGCTTTTTGGGAGGCGACAATCGCGGTCTGCGCGCTCGTCGCCGCGCCTGACGGCAAAGTGAGTTTCGCCACGCGGGTCCGCATCGACTATATTCTCGATAGCCTGCCCGATTTGAAAATTTTTGATACCAACGAGTTCGTTGAAACCTTCGACCGTTTCGTTGAGGAATTTCGGGTCGGTCCCACCAAGGCGCGGACGCGCGCGCTTGAAGTTGCCCGTAAGGGGGCAAGCGACCCTGACGAGGCGGAATTGTTGGTTCGGATCGCCGCGGCTGTCGCGGGAACCGAGGTGGAGGCTGGTCAGGTCGATTTGGAGCCGGTCGAGGCGTTGTGCCGCGAGTTGGGCGTCGATCCGAAATCTATCTCATCGGCGACATCCGCGCCCGACGAAGACCCCAAAGAAATAGATTCGGGCGAAACCGGCAGCGTCATCGATGAGCCGGCGGCGCCGGTCATAGAACCGCCGTCAGAACTGAAAACCGTTGACGTTACCGTAGAGGAAGAAGCCGACATGACGGAAGATCAAACGCCTGGACAAGAGTCAGAGGTCATTACCATGCGCCCCGCCAGCGCCGAATCAGCGCCGGCACCGGAAGCACCCGCCGCCGTGACGCCGGCCACCGCAGCTCCGGCGGCCGCGCAGAATTCTGATCTTAGCCAACAATTGGCGGTCGACGGCACAAGGGCCGTCATTGCCTTATGCGGGCGGACCAAGACCGGCGCCTTGGAAGCGTTACGGATTTACGAAAACGAGCAGATTGCCGCCGCCGATTGCGCGCTTTCGGAAAAGATCGCCAACGAGAAATTCTGGGTGTCGCCGGTCACGCTTTTCCCGTCTGGTGCGAACGGTAGCGTTAGTGCGGGGAACGGCGAGCCTACGCCGATCCATGTCTTGTGCCTGAGCCGGCCGGACGGCAGCATCGAAGCCCTGCGGGCATTCGAGAGCGCCGATAACGCCAGCGCCGATCTCGATTTCTTCCGCAATATCTCGAACGACAAGATGTGGGTATCGGTCGTCCAGTTTAAGACCGTTATCTAGTCGCCTCTGCTCTATCGGCTTGTGACAAGAGGTTCGGGACGCATCGGCTGCGTCTCGCAGGGCCTTGTGCCGATTGGCGCTATTCTAGAAATTTGCTGAATGTTTCGGCCCGCTAGAGGAGTGTGCTGGTGAGTGTGCAATTCGATCGCAGCGAAAACGATGTCGTTGGCGAGGAACATTGGGCCCGGAAGGGCGAGACGAACCTATTCCTCTGGGAGAAGTATCTCGACCGGCCGCGTAATGATGTGGGTACGCTGGTCTTTGTGCATGGTTCGTCCATGGCCTCACATCCGACCTTCGATTTGCATGTGGAGGGCCGACCGTTTTCCTCGGCGATGAACTGGTTCGCACTCCAGGGGTTCGACACCTGGTGCCTGGACATGGAGGGGTATGGCCGTTCCGACAAGGACCGGGATTCGCAGTTCGACATTTCCAATGGCGCCGACGATGTGGCGGCGGCGTGCAACTATATTTGCAATCTTCGCGGTATCGATAAGGTTCACACCTACGGAATATCGTCCGGCGCGCTACGCGCCAGCCTGTTCGCCCAGCGCCACCCGCAGCGGGTCGCCCGGCTGGCGCTCGACGCCATGGTGTGGACCGGTGCCGGCAGCCCGACACTGGAGAACCGGCGCAAGAAACTGCCGGAATTCAAGGCCCATAACCGGCGGCCCATCAATCTGGATTTCGTGCGCAGCATATTCTCGCGCGACCATCCGGGGTGCGCCGACGATAGCGTAGTGGAGGCCTTTGCCGCCGCGATTTGCGCACTCGACGATTCCATACCCAACGGCACTTATGTGGATATGTGTGAAAACCTGCCGATTGTGGACCCGGAAAAGATCACCATGCCGACCCTTATCATGCGTGGCCAATGGGATGGCATCGCCGCGATGGAGGATCTGCTGGACTTCTTCCGGTTGCTGCCGAACCCGGACAAGCAATTCAAGGTCATGGCCGGTATTTCCCACGCCAGTTTCCAGCAAAAGAACTATCTCATGGCCTATGAGGTTCTCCACTCCTTCCTGACCCAGCCGGCGCCGATCTACACCGGCGGGTAATCCCGATCGCAATGCCGGCTTCGATATTCTCGAATATCAAGGCTCTTAACGAGCGCTGGTGAGTGGTGCTAGTTTTACCGCCATGAGACGTTTTTGCTTAGCTTTGTGCCTGTGTTTGTTTGCCCTGCCGGCTTGGGCGCAGGACTTCACCACCGGCCTGAACGCCTATGAGAAGGGCGACTATAAGCGCGCGTTTGCGATCTGGTTGCCGCTGGCGAAAGGTGCCGACACCTCGGCCCAGTATAATGTCGGCCTGATGTATGCCAACGGCCTGGGCGTGGCGCGAAACGATGGCGAAGCGCTGAAATGGTTTCGCATTGCCGCTAAGGCGGGCGTCGACGGCGCCGACGGTAATATCGGCTTCATGTATGAGGCTGGGCTGGGGGTCGCCCAGGATAACGAACAGGCTATCGCCTGGTACAACAAAGCCGTCGAGAAGGGCGATGCCTTCGCTCAAAACAGATTGGGCCGCATGTACGATGAAGGCCGCGGGGTCGAACAGGATGACGAAGTCGCGATCGATCTATATCGCCGCGCCGCCGAACAGGGCTTGGTCGAGGGGCAGAATAATCTCGGATATATGTACGAGGCGGGACGCGGGGTCGAGCGGGACGAGGTCGAGGCCGTAAAATGGTATCGCCGCGCCGCCGATCAGGATTTTGCCGCCGCGCAGTTTAATCTGGCCTTGAAATACGACGCCGGCGGGGGCGTGCCACAAGACGATGTGCGGGCCTATATGTGGTACACCATCGCAATCAGCCAGCTGCCGGTCGAACAGATCGAGACGGCGGTTTCGCTGCGCAATGTGGTGGCCTCGCGGATGATGCCCGACGCGGTCGCCCAAGCCGGCAGCATGGCCGATGAATGGCTGAAAAAGCGGGGCCGCGGGCGATAAGACGATCACGCTGACGCTTTCGCCGTCGAGCAAAAATTCAATCACAATTTGGTAATGCCGCCGGAAAAGCCCGGCGCAATGAATTAGACTTAGCGCTTACATTGCTTCTTCATATCCGATTTTTGCGAGGCCCCATGCTTAAACTACCAAATAGATATTCGTTCCTGGCCCTGTCCGGCGCGCTTCTGGCGGGCATCGGGATGGGGCTATCGCCCGCCGCGGCCGACGGCATCGTCGCCAAAGTGGTCAATTCGCCATTGAATTCGGCGGGTCTGGTCCGCGACGGCTATACCGCGCTGAATGTCTATTTGCAGAAGCCCGAGGCCCAAGGCATCGATTTCTTTAACCCGGAAGTCATAGGTTACGGCATCCCGGCGGGCGGTCGTATCGAAGTCGAGATGGGCGGTGGTTTTACCCGCAACCCGGCGATCGCCATGGATGCCGCGGCGGTGCATATGGTCTCCGGTACGCCCCAGCACGGCCTATCCTCGAAAGCTTTGGGTTATGGGTCGGTCGAAGGCGCCAACGAGAATATCTTTGTTCTCACTGCCGCGAACCCCGAAGGCCTGCCGGCGGAGAAATTATTGCCCCGCGCGACGGTCGAGAAACTCGATCCGATTCCCAATATCGGCCTGAAGGTCTTCCATATTGGCCTCGGCAATATCGCCTTCACCAATCGCGGCGATAAGGGGTCGGTCACGGTTCGCATCATCGACGGTAGCGGTAAGGTGCTGGGCAGTGGCAGCGCGGAGGTGGAATTCTGGGACGAGACACGGCCGCAGATCCATCCCAACAATTTTCTCCACAAAGGCCAGAACCATAATTGGCAGCGCGTGGAGCCGGGCGGTACCCCGGGCAAGGTGGCGGGCACCGTGCCGCTGACTTTCATGTTGTTCGACAAATCGGACGGCACACCAGAATCGAACGACGGCATTGTTGGCGCCGGCATCGTGTCGGTGAAGCAGCTCAAGGAAATGAACTTCACCGTTCCCGCCGATATTGCGCGCTACAATAGCGGCCTTATTCTCAAAGATATGGATGGCGACGGCCGGCTTGATCCGACCAAGGATCAAATCATCGGCGGCGTTATCGAGGGCGATCTAAAGGGCTATGACGTCCGCTCGCTGGAAGTCGATGGTGCGCCGGTTCTGTCGCAGGCGACCAGTACCTTTTCGGAACGCGCCGGCAATCGCTTCGGCGGCGCCATCATGAAGGTCTTCTATCACACCGAATATACGGCCGGGACCTATCGCCCCACCTTCGCGCTGCTGAAAACCCCCGGCGATCTGAAAAGCGGCGACGGCACCTCCTATACCTATACGGTGATCGCCGAGAAGAAGTAGCGCCGCGGTTATGCTGCTTCCAATTGTAAGGCATAAGGCTTGAGGTTGACGCCGTCCGCTAAACCAAGCTTGCGCATGGTGGGCAGGAAATAATTCCATCGGTTGATTTGGCCGGTTACCGCCATGCCGATGCAGTATTTCGAACATCTTTTCATCGACCGCTCTTTTACCTGCCGAAACGCCAAGTCGGCGGTGCCGCGGCCAAGTTCGGATTTGGTTTCGACGATAAACACATCGCTACCAAGTCCGATTGTCCGGTCGCCGGCCTGGAAATTAAGGTCGGTGTCGATCGTCATGCGTTCTGCGCCGTCCTTCGCGACCAGCGTGATGCGTTTGTATTTTAGGTCCAAGGACGGCCGCAGATCATAATTAAACGGCTTGCCGTAATGGCCGGTGTAGGTTTCTCGAGCAAAGTTCATGCCGGTTTCAGAAAGCGCATGCAGGTGAGCGGGATCATAGGGCAACCGGCTCTTGATAGTTTGGCCGCGTTTGCCCTTCACCTTTACCTCGAGATAGCAAAGGTCAGCGTCCGCGTAGCGGCGGACCCTTACCTTAAAGCCTTTGCGAAGGCCCTGATGGTGTTCGTAATAGGCGCTGTATTGCGGATCATCGAAATATCGCGTGTCGTACTGAAAATCTCTGCAATCGCCGATCTCGAGAATTTCGAATTTATCGGCGATTTGCGGCACAACCTGCTGCAGCGATTCGCGCCGCACGACATATTTATTGTCGATACGGGCCAGCATCTCGGCTTTTTGATTAAGGGCATCAAGCGAAATCGGATCGAAACTTTCGACAAGCCAGCTTTGATCGCTATGAGAGTTGGTGAACGACATTTTGGTCCCTCCTAATTACGGTAGAAGACGTTGATGCGGGCGAGATCGTTGACGTAATTAAGTTCGACGATCTGGAAATTCATCACTTCCACACCCAAACGATCCGATAGTTGGGCGCGCATCCGCTCGACGTCGGACAGCGCATGCTGATCGATTTTGTCCAAGGTCAGTTTTGCGGAATTGGCCGACTGCATGACCTTGGGATGATCGAGAATCCAAGCCGCTGCGAGCACGAACAGGGTAATCAGCACGACCAATGTGAGGCTTGTGCCCAACACTGAAGTGATGACCGCAAGGGCGATGGCGCCGAAGAAATAGGCCATCTCCACCTTTTCGATCGTCTCAGACCGAAGACTGAAAAGCGCGAGGATCGCGAACAGGCCGAAACCCGCGGCGATGCTAAACTGGACGTTGGAGAGAATGGTCAGGACGGCGAAGGCAAAGATATTGAACATCGAGGCGGTCGTCGTCAGATGCTTGTCGCGGTAGCGGCGGTAGTACATGGCAAAGATCAGCGTGACCATTGATGCTGTATTGATTCCGATCCTGGCCAATAATTCCAAAATGGGAGCGCTAATCTGAAATTCGGGCACCACTAATTCCTCGTCCTTGTGCAGATGTCCTTAAACTGTCACATGCGGTGCGGGAGGATCAGGGCAGGAGGTCTGGCGAGTTTTCGGACCTGCGTCGGAGGATGGAAGCACGCTTTTCGGACCATTGGCACTGTGCCATCGGACCTTAGTCTGAAGGGGTCTTCAGAGCGCACCGATTGGTCCATCTCGACGGCGTGAGAGGCCCGGAAATCGGGCTTTAAGTCGGCGCTGAACCTTCGCCGGAATCCAGCGAAACTTTTCAGAATTTATTGATTGTAAGACGAATTGTGAGGTCTGCGCGCGTGCGCGCCGTGCCTATTCGGCAGCAAGCCGATCGCACGCCAGTAGAGCCGCCTCGACCCGATTTCGAACCTGCAGTTTTTGCAGAATATTGGTCATATAGTGTTTGACCGTTTTTTCCTGCAGGTCGATCTCGCGGCCGATTTCCTTGTTGCTCAAACCCCGCGAAACCAGCTTCAGAATTTGCTCTTCCCTGAAGGTTAGATCCGATAGAACGTCCCGGCTGATTTTAGGATTGGGTTCGGTCTGTTGCATATCAACCAGCAGGCGGGCTGCCAGGTCAGGGGCCACATAGGCTTCGCCCCGGCTTACGGAGCGAATGATGGCAACCAGCTCGTCGCCGCCCACGCCTTTTAAGATATAACCCTGGGCGCCAGCCTGTAAGGCGTCGACGACGTCATTCTCCTGCGTCGAGGCGGTGAGCATGACGATCTTTACCACCGGAAACTTATTTGCAATTTGGCGCGCCGTATCGATACCGCCGCCGGGCATGCTGATGTCGAGCAAGGCGATTTCCGGCAGATGGTCGTGGACCAGCTGGAGCGCGTCGTCTGAATTTGCACCCTGTCCGACAATTTCGAAGTTCGATTCGACGGCCAAAGTCTTCACAACCCCCTCGCGAAACATCGGATGGTCATCGACAACAACGATCCTGGTTTTATCCGGCGTGGGCACGGTTCAACTCCTCTGCGTTTACGGACAAATGGGCCAATAGGCTGGTGCCGTGGCCGACGATACTGCTAATTTCCAACGTGCCGCCAAGACTTTCGATACGGTCACGAAGGCCTGGTAAACCAAGTCCATGCTGTGAGTCAGACTGCTGCGGCACATCGAATCCCGGTCCCGCATCTGAAACCGAGACATCGAATTCATCGTTTTGGTATTGGCAGTGCAGGCGCTGGCCGATGCCGCCGCCGTGGCGAAAGCCGTTGCTGAGCCCCTCCTGCACAAATCGATAAATGCAGATTTTCAAAGCCTGGGGCAGGTCGTCAGGTACGCTTTCGATGTCGACCCCAACCTCGGTTCCGGTCCGTCGCTCATGGGCCTTCGCGGCGCTTTCCAGCAC
>JABDJY010000460.1 GCA_013003285.1 Alphaproteobacteria bacterium
TGGCGGCCACAGCTTGAACGCCGCCGAGGCAGTAAATTTCATCGGCACCCGCCAAATGCATGGCCGCAATCGTCGCGGCATGGGGGCCGCCCTCGTTGGGCGGCGTGCAGGCGATGACCCGGGGTACGCCGGCGACTTTGGCCGTGACGATGCTCATATGGGCCGACGCCACCATGGGGTAGCGGCCGCCGGGCACATAGCAGCCAACGCTGTTCACCGGAATGTTGCGGTGGCCCAGTGTGACGCCCGGCAGGGTCTCAACCTCGACATCGCGCAGCGCGTCCTTTTGGATCTCGGCGAAATTACGTACCTGGGCCTGGGCAAACTTGATGTCGTCGATGGTCTGCTGCGGCAGCGAATCCATCAATTCCTTTACTTGGGCATCGCTCAGGCGGAAACTCTCCGGCGACCATTTGTCGAACTGCTCCGACAGTTCGCGCACCGCCGTATCGCCACGCAGGCGCACATCGCCGAGAATACCCTCGACAATACCCCGCACTTTGGAGTCTGCCTCGTCGGCCGCATCTGCGTCGATACCCGTTTTGAGGAATTCGATGGCCATTACACTTTTCCCTATTTGGCTAAATTATGGGGCCGCACATAACGCAGAAGGGGCGTCAGGGGCAAGTCACCCCTGCCCTGCCCCGGCGATTATGACGCAGGCGCGGTGATCCGGCGCAACACCTGACGGCGGTTGCTGGTAAAGGGCCGGACCTGCTCCGGCCAGCGGCCCGCTTCAACCGCTTTGGCCCATGCTTCACTCACCAGGACATCGGGGCTGTCGATTTCATAGATTGCGGAGAATTTGGGCTCGTCGCCCACCGCCACATGGCGTTCCTCACCGCCCATGCTCATGGTGAAGGGTTCCGCGACACCTCGGCTAATGGCGCGCACGCCCGGCACCTTCAACAGCGCCGGCACATGTTCGGTATCGTAGACCTCGTTGAGTAAGTCCTCTTTATCGGGATCCACATCCATGCTGGCGATATAGATATATTTCGTCGTGACCGGCATCGAAGCCTCCTTATCGTGCCTAAGCAAAAGGGGCCGACGATCCCTCGCCGGCCCCCTCGCAAACAGTGAATGGTGTTTACCGACCTATTTGATGGCCTGCGGATTGATCGGCGATCCGACACCACGGGTCACCGGCAGCGGCGGCGCCACGAACATGAATTCGTAGACACCATCGTCGGCGCAGTCATTGGCCAGGTCCTTCAAATAGAAAATTTCCCCCATGGTGATTCCGATCATCGGGATGACGATCCAATGCCAAGGCTGGAATACATCGTCGGTCTCGTTGGGGATCACTTCGCAACCCCAGGTATCGGCGCAGATCGCGGCGATCTCCATATCCTTCATCCAGTCGACCGTGTGGAACGACACGCCCGGCGCGTCGCCGCCGGCGTAACCACCCCACTCGCCGGCTTTCAGGCAACGCTCCATATGGCCGGTGCGGTAGATGACAGTATCGCCACGCTTGATTTCAACGCCCTGCGCCTTGGCGCACGCATCCAAATCTTCGGCATCGATGGCGGTGCCATCGTCAAGACTATCGACCCCGGCCCAACGGGCGATGTCGAGCAAAACGCCGCGGCCGACCATCTTGTCGCGCATTTTGTGGATGGCGCATTTCTCGGCGCCGCGAGCGCCCACCAGGGTGGCGTCGTAGCCGTTCCACATCTTGTCATTATTGAAGACATGGCCCAGCGCGTCCCATTGAGTACCGCACTGCAACGGCAGCGACACCGAATCATCGGCATACTGACTGGCGTATTTCTTACCCGGCACCGTCTGCTTGCCCTGGACGGCGTCGGTGCCGGTCGCGAGCATGGTGTGGATCGGATTCCAGCGGCCGCCGAATAGCCCGTTCTGCGGTCCTTCATCATCGAAGTTCAGGCCCAGCGCGAATACGTGGCCTTTTTTCACCAGCTGCGCGGCGGCAATGCGGTCTTCATCGGTGACGTAGTTCTGGGTGCCCCACTCGTCGTCCGGCCCCCACTTGCCCCACTGCTTCAGGCTCTCCGTCTTCTCCTTGATGAGATCCATATCGAAACGGTATTTTTCCTCGTCGTAACGGTGCATTTGTTCCTCCTGTTATTTTTTTCACCCAGCTTGAACAGCTGTGGCTTTGTTATCTCTGGTTATTTCAAAACGATCGGATTGATCGGTGAGCCAACGGCCCCCGTGATGGGCAATGGCGGCGCGCAAAACAAAAACTCATAAACGCCGTCATCGGCGCAATCATCGCCGATATCCTTCAGGTAAAAGATCTCGCCCAATGTCAGACCCATTTTGGGGATCACCACCCAGTGCCAGGGCTGGAAGGCATCGGGAATTTCGTTGGGCCGCACTTCACAACCCCAAGTGTCGGTGCAAACCGCCGCGATCTCTTTCTCAAACGCCCATTCCGCGGTCTCGAACGCCATACCGGGCGAGTCACCGCCAGAATAACCGTCCCAGTCGCCGTTGGCGAGGCAGCGCTCCATATGCCCGGTGCGAACAATAATGATGTCGCCGCGCCGAATTTCAACGCCCTGCGCCGCGGCCGTCCCATTCAGATCGTCGATGGTAATCGCCATACCGTCGTCTAGAGAATCGACGCCGCAATGGCGCGCCACGTCGAGCAAGACCCCGCGCCCGACGGTTTTCGATTTCACGTTTTCGATGCCGTTCTTCTGGGCACCATTGGCGTCGACCAGCGAAGCGTCATAACCATTCCACATCTTGCCATCGTTGAAGATGTGGCTCAGCGCATCCCACTGGGTGCCGCACTGCAGCGGCATGGTCACCATGTCGTCGGCATACTGAATATTTGGATGGGTGTGCTTGCCGGCGCAGGAATCGGTGCCGGTGGCGAGCATGGAATGGACCGGGTTGAAGCGCCGGAACTTTCCAGTCTGCGGGCCGTCCTGATTGAAGTCGAGACCCAGGGAAATCGACTTGCCCCGCTTCACCAGCGTGCCGGCATTTTTGAGTTCTTCCGGGCCGATGAAATTCAGCGTACCGATCTCATCGTCGGGTCCCCAGCGACCCCAGTTACTGCACTTCTCCGCCATGACCTCCAGATCGGCCATGGTCAGCAAATTTTCGTCGTAACGACGCGGCATTTCTCCCCCTATCGACCAGTGGTCGGCTTTTTTAACAGCCTCCGCTTCCGGGTTAGCCCGGTTTGAGTGCGGAGTACCGGAGGCAGTGTAGCGCACTGCCCCCGGCTTTTCCTATATGCTGTTGCCGCTTTCGGACGATTTTTGAGAAATGGCGGTCGAACCGCAATTCGATCGCCCTATTTGATCGCCTGAGGGTTGATCGGCGAGCCAGTACCACGGGTGATAACCAGGGGCGGTGCGCAGAGGAAGAACTCGTAAACGCCGTCCTTCTTGCAGTCTTCAACCAGTTCGCGCAGGTACCAGATCTCGCCATGGACGATGCCGATGCACGGGATCGTGACCCAGTGCCAGGGCTGGTTGGTACCGTCGACAGTCTCGTTGGGACGCACTTCGATGCCCCAGGTGTCGGAGCAAATGCCGGCGATCTCTTTTTTGTGAATCCAGTCGGCCGTCTCGAACGCCAGACCCGGCGCATCACCGCCGCCATAGCCGCCCCATTTGCCCTTATCGAGGCAGTCGGCCATCTGACCCGTATTGAACAGAACGAAATCGCCGCGGCGGACTTCGACCCCCTGCTTCTTGGCGGTCTTTTCCAGATCGTCGATGGTGATGGCGTAACCGTCGGCTAGGCGCTTCTTACCCTTGTAGCGCGCCACGTCGAGCAGCACGCCGCGACCGACCATCTTATCGGCGAATTTATCGATGGCATTCTTATGGGCGCCGCGGGTATCGACCAACGTTGCCGGGTAGCCGTTCCACATCTTGTCTTCGACAAAAACATGGGCCAGGGCGTCCCATTGGGTCGCCGCCTGGGTCGGCAAGTTGATGGCGTCATCGGCGTAGCGCATGCCGGCCAACGGTTCCTGAATGCCCTGTACCGCATCGGTGCCGGTCGCCAGCATCTGATGCATCGGGTTCCAGCGTCCCCCGAATAAGCCGTTCTGCGGCCCATTCTCGTCCAGGTTCAGACCGAGGCGGAAGACCTTGCCGCGCTTGATCAGCTTGGAGGCGTTCACAATGTCTTCCGGGGTGATGTAGTTGAGAACCCCCAACTCGTCGTCCGGGCCCCATTTGCCCCAGTTGCTCAGCTGCTTACATTTGCGCAGCACGTCGGCTTTGGTCAGTCCTTTTTTCTTGCGCGTGGTCGTGCGCTTTGCCGCCGGTTTCTTCGCTACTGGTTTTCTGGCCATTTTTTCCTCACCTGATATCTGATTGTAAATTCGCGCGTAGAGCCTCTTCCACCCGCACGCCAGGGTTTATCGTCACCCCGCCGGGCTTTGGCAAGTATATATTCGCGACACCTGTCGGAACCACTTCGACCTGAGCGCCGGTAGTGATATTTTGCCCAGCTCAACACAGCCGCAATTTAAAAAAAGCGGCGCAAAAACATGTGAAATTCAAGGAGCCAACATCATGAGTGTCGCCGAAACCGAAGCCCCGATAACACCCCCAATGAGCCTCGACGGATTGACCGCGGTGGTCACCGGCGCCGGCCGCGGGCTTGGCGAGGGATGCGCCGTGGCATTGGCCGAGGCCGGCGCCGAAGTGGTGCTGGTCAGCCGCACCAAAGATGAACTTGACGCCGTCGGAGAGGGAATTATAAAACGCGGCGGCAAGGCCCGTACTGTGGTCTGCGACGTTACCGACATGGCTCAGGTCAAAGAGAAGATCGAGGGGTTGGAGCGCATCGACATCTTGATGAACAACGCCGGCGCCAACATTCCCGAGCCCTTCATCGATGTTACCGAAGAGCATCTGGATTTCGTCATCAACCTCAACGTCAAATCCATGTTCATTGTGGCGCAGGCGGCTATGCGGCGTATGTTGGCCGGCGGGCGCGGCGGCAGCATCATCCACATGTCATCGCAGATGGGCCATGTGGGATCGCCCCGGCGCACCGTCTATTGCATGACCAAGCACGGCATCGAAGGTTTGAGTAAGGCGATTGCCGCGGAAGGCGCGGCCGATAACATCCGCAGCAACTGCATCGGCCCGACATTCGTCGAGACCCCAATGACCAAACCCATGTTCGAGAACCCGGAATTCAATACATTCGTGATGGATCGAATTTTGATGGGCCGCCTCGGCAAGATCGGCGACATCACCGGCTCGGTGGTGTTTCTCGCTTCGCCCGCTTCGGCGCTGATTACTGGCGCCAGCCTGACCATTGACGGTGGTTGGACGGCGGTCTAATCAACTTACAAGTTCGCTAAAATCAAAATCAAAACATCGAACCGGAGGAACAAATCAATGCGTACACCACGTCTGGACCGAGATCGCCAACAATGGATCTACGATTACGTCGTCAAAGAGAGTGGACGAGTCTTCCATTGGGACGAAGAAGGCCGCTCGCTACCCAAGAGCATCAAGAGCCATGCACAGATATCCAAACATTTGGGCCGCATAGGCCAAAGGCTGGAGCGGATCGCCGCAGAGGAAGATGCCGCTGGTCATAGCGCTACAGCGTTCGAGCTTTACTACAAAGCCTCGCTGACCTTCGCCAATGCGCAGCATCCGGTTCTCGAGACCAATGATGAGAAGGCCTATCTTCACGGCCGCTGTCTCGCCAACTACGAAAAAGTCATCGAGCTTTGTCCCTACCCCCTTGAGCGGGTCGAGATTCCGTTCGAAGGCGTCGAGCTGCAATGCAACTTCCACATCATGCCGGGCAGCCCCAAGGCACCGGCGCTGATCTACATTCCCGGCTGCGATATGACCAAGGAGATCTATCCCGATCCCCGGGTCAATCACGCCCACCATCGCGGCATGCACATGCTGGTGATTGACGGGCCGGGCCAGGGCACCAGCAATCTTCGTAACATCAAGCTCACCCCCGAAAATTACGAGCGCGCCCTCTTGGCGATTACCGATTGGCTACAGGCTCGCGAGGAAGTCGATTCCGACGCCATCTTGATCCAGTCCCACTCCATGGGCTCGTTCTGGGGATTGCAGGCGGCGGCGTCAGGCGATCCGCGCATCAAGGCGGTGGCCGGCCCGTGGGCGTCCTACATCGACAAGTACTACATCCTCGACACCTTTTCGCCGCGCTATAAACAGTTGTTCGGCTACCTGATGGGTGCGTCCAGCGAGGCCGAGCTCGACGAATGGGTCGGCCAAATGACAGTCGCCGGTCGCGAAGCCCATATCAAATGTCCCGTCCTGCTGACCGTCGGCGAGTATGATTCGCGCAGCCCGATCGAGCTGATCTACGATTTCTACGGCAAGATCAACGCGCCGAAGGAGCTCTGGGTCTACGAAGACAGTTTCCACCAGGCCAAGCTGTTCGGCGGCGATTCGAACCGCCTGGACTGTCACATGATGTGCATGGACTGGCTGGTCGAGGCGCTGGCCGGCAAGTTTGGCCCCGGCCATGACCGCAACATCTACCTGCGCACCGGCGGGGGCGGCCCCAGCGGCAGCCAAGGTGAAGGCCAAGACGCCCTTCATTGGTGGGAATAGCAATTTAAGTGAACACTGGGCGCTGCTTCGGCAGCGCCCATTTCGTATCTGCCTATCGGCCCCAACAGGGAGTGACCCGCCATGCCCGCGCGCACCAGTTTTCGCGAATTGCTCAAACGTGACGAGACCCTCGTCATGCCCGGCGCCCAGGACGCCTTGAGTGCCCGGCTTATCGAACAGGCCGGTTTCGACGCCTTCTTCATCGGCGGCTTTCAGATCGCCGGTATCCACTACGCCCTGCCCGATGTCGGCCTGATCTCGCTGGGCGATTTCGCGCCCATTGTGCGCAACATCCTGCGCGCGACGTCCCTGCCCGTGATGATGGATATCGACGACGGCTATGGCGATGTGAAAAACGTCGTCCATACCGTGCATACCTATGAGGATATGGGCGTCGGCTGCATGTTCCTCGAAGACCAGGTCTCGCCCAAGCGCTGCGGTCATCTGGACGGCAAGCGCGTGATACCGGTCGACGAGATGGAGGCCAAGATCCGCGCCGCCGTCAGCGAACGCAAGAACCCGGACACTTTCTTGATTGCCCGCACCGACGCCCGCGCCGTCGAGGGGATGGATGCGGCGTTACGGCGGGGCGAACGCTATCTGGCGGCTGGTGCCGATGGGCTGTTCGTCGAATCCCTGTTGGACGTGGACGAACTTGTTAAAGTCGGCGCTGAATTCGACGCGCCGCTGCTGGCCAACATGCTCGAATCCGGCCGCACGCCGATCCTCAAACCATCCGAGCTGAAAGAAATCGGCTACGACATGGCGATCTACGGCATCACGCTTTTGATGCACATCACCAAACACATGCAGGCCGTGCTCGAAGATTTACGCAGCGAGCGGTTGGAAATGACCGGCAAAGCCATCAGCTTCGACGACTACAAAAAGGTCGTCGGCTTCGACGAGTGGGACCGGATCGAAAACACCCATGCCCTCGAAAACAGCAACTAAGGATAGTCCCATGGGTCGCATGACCGACAGAGTCTCGATCGTCAGCGGCGCCGGCGGCAGTATCGGCTTGGCCAGCGCCAAGCTGCTGGCGGCGGAAGGCGGCAGCGTTATGCTGGTCGACAACCGGGCCGACGATCTCGCCGCGGCGCTGGCGGCCCTCGGTGGCGAAAGCGATACGATCGCCGCCGTTCAAGCCGACGTCGCCAACGAGGATGACGCGCAAAACTATATCGACCAGACGCTGGTCAAATGGGGGCGTCTCGATACGCTGTTCTGCAATGCCGGCATCAGCGGCGACAACCAGCCCATTGCCGACTTTCCCATCGATGTTTTCGACGCCGTGATGCGGGTGAATATTCGCGGGCCTTTTCTGGCCTGCAAATTCGCCTCGCCTCATATGGGTGAAGGCGGCAGCATCATCATAACATCATCGATCATGGGGGTTCAGGCCAACCCGAACTCGGCGGCTTACGCCACCTCCAAACATGCCGTGGTCGGCCTGATGCGTACCATTGCCAAGGAAGTCGGACCGCGGGGCATCCGCTGTAACGTCATCGCCCCCGGCCCGGTCGACAACGCATTCCAAACGGCGATCGAGGACCGCATGAGCAAGGTGATCGGCGCCAACGCCACCGAAATGCTCAACCAACGCATCCCCTTGCGCCGCCACGCGCAGGCCGAGGAAATCGCCCAAACGGTACTGTTCCTGGCTTCCGATATGAGCAGTTTCAGTACCGGCGCGGTCTTCATGGCCGATGGCGGCATGGCGGGCTAAACATAAAACGTCGCTTGAACACGGCGAATTTTCTAGAGGTTATGCATTAGCATAAATTTCTAACCATATGTAGTACAACACTTTATACCCGGTGTTTTCACTAAGCCGACAAATTGGTAGACTGTAAAAAAATAAACCATCTTCTAGGAGGACCCGCTCGTGGCCGCACGTGACGAGACCTACAACTATCCCCGTTTCAAGATGAGCAATTACGAGCTGGGGTATTTCCCCGGACCGAAGGCCGGCGAAGAGGTCGATTACAATTACACATTGACCGATCTCGACGGCAATGCGGTTCAACTCTCAGACTATAAGGGCAAATGGCTGGTCATCGAGTCCGGCAGCCTGACCTGTCCGATGTACGTCAAGAATGTGAAACCGTTCGCCAAACTGAAGGAGAAATACTCCGACGTGGAATGGCTGGTCGTCTATGTGCGCGAAGCGCATCCCGGCGAGCGCGCCGCACAGGCGACAACGATCGACGAGAAGATCGCCTACGCCAAGCGCAACCGTGACGACTATTCCGAAGAACGCAAGATCGCCGTCGACGACGTGAAGGGTACCTGGCACCATAATTGGGGCCTGTTGCCGAATACGGTCTATGTAATCAACCCTGACGGCAAGGTGATCTACCGCGCCGACTGGTCGTTCGCGCACAATGTCGACAAGGTGTTGGCGAACCGCGACGAGATCAACACCAACGAGCATGTCGCCATCATCGGCGCCGCCCCCTGGGTGACCATCCCTGTCACCATGAAGGGCGGTTGGATCGCGCTTTACGACATCTTGAAAGTCTTCCCCAAGGTCTATTACGAGCACATCAAGCTCGACATCAAGACCTGGATGGAGAAGCGCAAAAATAAGACCGCGGCCGCTGCCGAATAGGCGAACCGTTGATCTAAGTTCAAAGGCCGGGCGGCGACGCTCGGCCTTTTGTTTTGGCGTTGGGAAAGAAGTATTTGCGTATGCCCTTGCGCTTATACCCGCGCGCGATATTATCGCCGCTGTCCATCTCAGCGGTTCAAATAAGAAATATGCACCCGCAATAATACTGCTTTGGTTCGGACGGGTATCGAGGGGATTCATCCGCACGCGTGCTCGCGCACTGAGGCGAACGTTCCGTATGGAGCGATTGGTCCGATCGTTGCCGCCCGAAAATTAAGAAAGATAATCCTTTAGGGAGCCGAATTATGAATGGTGCTGACACAGCGTGGATCCTGACATCCACAGCCCTCGTCCTTTTCATGACATTACCGGGCCTGGCCCTGTTCTATGCCGGCCTGGTGCGGGCGCAGAACGTGCTGTCCGTACTGATGAACTGTTTTGCTATCGCCTGCGTGATCTCGATCGTCTGGCTGGTGGTCGCCTACAGCATCGCCTTTGGTGACGGCGGTGCGGGCAACCAATGGTGGGGCGGCTTCGGCAAGTCCTTCCTGTCCGGTGTCGGCCTCGACACCCTATCGGGCTCAATTCCTGAATCCCTGTTCTTCATGTTCCAGATGACTTTCGCAATCATCACCCCGGCCTTGATCGTCGGCGCCTATGTGGAGCGGATTCAGTTCGCCTTCGTCATCCTGTTCTCGGTCGTGTGGGTGATCATCGTCTACGCGCCCGTCGTCCATTGGGTATGGGGCGGCGGCTTCCTGGCCGATATGGGTGTGATCGATTTCGCCGGCGGCATTGTCGTCCACGTCACCGCCGGTGTCTCGGCGCTGGTGCTGGCCATGATGCTCGGCAAGCGACGCGGCTTCCCCAATGAATTGCAGCCGCCGCACAATCCCGGCATGACCATGGTTGGCGCGGCGATGCTGTGGGTCGGTTGGTTCGGCTTCAACGCCGGCTCTGCCCTGGCGGCCGACGGTGCCGCGGGCATGGCCATGACGGTGACGCATATTTCGGCAGCCGCCGGCGCCATCGCCTGGTCGGTCATGGAACTCATGCTCTACCGCAAAGCCAGCCTAATCGGCGCCGTCACCGGCATGGTCGCCGGCCTGGCGACCATCACACCGGCCTCGGGCTCGGTGGGACCGGTCGGCGGTCTGGTACTCGGCCTCGCCGGCGGCGTGGTCTGCTTCACCATCACGCAGATGGTCAAACAGCGTTTCAAAATCGATGATTCACTCGATGTGTTCGCCGTCCATGGTGTCGGTGGTGCGCTCGGCACCCTGCTGGCCGCCATATTCGTGACTACGGTGTTGGGTGGTAATGGCCTGGCGGAGGGTATGACCGTGGGCAGTCAGCTCGGCGTTCAGGCTCTCGGCATTATCATAGTTGCTGTTTGGGCCGGCGTTTTGACCTTCATCATTGCCAAGATCATCTCCATGTTCGTTCAGTTCCGGGTCAGCGAGGAAGATGAAGTCCAGGGCCTCGACCTTGCGATGCATGGCGAACGCGGTTACCACAATATGTAACGTGGCTTCGCCTCGGCGGAACCAAATTGGACAAGACCGGGTTCGGGCCGGCTGGCCTGAACCCGGCAGCCACATGAGCGGAGAGCACAATGAAGTTTATCGTCGCTATCGTAAAACCGCATAAGCTCGACGATGTTCGAGAAGCGCTGACCGGCATCGGCGTCGAAGGTTTGACCGTCAGCGAAGTCAAAGGATATGGCCGGCAGAAAGGCCAGACCGAGATTTATCGCGGCGCCGAATACCAGGTGAATTTCGTCCCGAAGATCAAGATCGAAGTCGCGGTCGATGATGGCATCGCCGACAATGCGGTCGAGGCCATTCGCCAAGCCGCCAACACCGAGAAAATCGGCGACGGCAAGATTTTCGTCTTCGACCTACAACAGGCCGTACGCATCCGCACCGGCGAGACCGGCGGCTCAGCGCTTTAGACCGCCTCTGTATTCACTCGGGTTCGCCGAGGCCTATCTGCCGTTCGAGCTGGCGGATGGCGGCGGTCAGATTGTCCGCCCCCTGCCCGCCCTCCGCAGTGGCGATGAACAGCCGGCGCACGGCGTCTCCAATATCCGTTGGCACGCCGACATTCGCGGCGGCTTCGCAGATCAAGCCCATATCCTTGTTCATGAGGTCGGTCGAGAAGGCCGGTGAAAAATTCCGCGCCTTCAAAGGCGGCAGGCTATATTTGACAATCGGCGAGGCAACGACGCTATCACCGATCACGTCGAGCATGACATTCCAATCCAGACCGCCCTTGCGCCCGAAGGTCAACGCCTCGGCGAGCGCGCCAACTGTCGAAGCGGCGAGCAGATTGAGAACCAGCTTCATATAGCGCGCCTGCTCCCCCTCCCCGACATAGAACTGAATGGCGGCCATGGCCTCGAACAGAGGCTCGCAACGCTGATACGCGTCAGCCGGACCCGATGCCATGATTGTCAGATTACCGGCCTCGGCGAGGATCGTACTACCCGATACCGGCGCGCGAACGAAGGCGACCCCCGCTTCGTCCGCCGCCGCGGCAACCTCTATCGAGACTTCCGGCGATACCGTGCTCATATCCACATAGATCGCGCCCGGCCGCATGGCCGCGAGAACGCCCTTGTCGCCGAGGGCCACGATGCGCAAGACATCGTCGTCGGGGATCATCGAAAACACCATATCAGCATCCGCCGCGACGTCGTGATTGGATATCCCC
Source organism: Alphaproteobacteria bacterium (assembly GCA_013003285.1). Lineage (GTDB taxonomy): Bacteria > Pseudomonadota > Alphaproteobacteria > UBA6615 > UBA6615 > JABDJY01. The sequence continues at coordinate 11,893 of JABDJY010000460.1, forward strand.
GCCCGTGCCCCGGCGGCGACACAGGCCGCCATATTGTCAGTGGATGGATCGAACACGGCGACTCTGGCGCCCCCGGCGACCAAACATCGGCTCATGGGTGACCCCATGTTACCTGTGCCGATCCAGCCGACCTTGGTTCCCGTAAGACTCATTTCCTGATCCTCCCCGATCCTGTTTTAGTCCGCGCTCATACTGGCGCGTTGACTGTACTGCGCCGCCGCATCGGCGGCGCTGGCATCGTCCTTCATGACGAAATCGTAGACGCCCTCATAAAAGGGACCATCGAAACCATGTGTTGTTGCGGCCTCTGCATCCTCGTTCAAGGTGTAGGGGATGATCAGCGATTCCTTCACGCCGAACACCGCATCGGAATCGAGATATTCGCTATCGCTGTTGAATAGCTCGGTCTGGATTGTTTGATAGCCGTTCTTATAGATCAGATAGTGCAGATGGGCGGGACGCCAGGAATGCCGGCCGGTACCACGCAATATGGTCCCTACCGGCCCATCGGTCGGCACCGGGTAGTTGACCGGCTTGCGGGTGCGGAACCAATAACGGCCGTCAGCGCCGGTGGTGAACTTCCCCCGATAGGCATAGTCGGCATATTCATCGGGCTGACCGACCTGCGCCTCGTAAAAGGCGTTCGGGGCGACCTGCCACACATCCAGCACAACACCTTCCAACGGATCGCCCTGGGTATCGATCACGCGGCCCGAGACAAACGCCGGATCGCCGGCAGCGTCGCCGAGCGAGATATCGAACTCCATCTGGCGGTCCGGCGCGCCGTCGCGATAGAACGGGCCGAGCAGGCTCGATTCCGTGGCGCCGGCCCGAACCGTATCGCCGAGAATTTCGCACAGGGCCGACAGGCCAAGAACATCGCCGAGTAGAACGCCCTCTTCGCGTTTATCGTCGGAGATTTGCCCCACTGCCTGAATGAAGCGCGCGCCATGCAGCAATTCGTCGGGGGTTAAATTAACTTCGCGGATGAAATCATGAGCATGGCGTACCAACGCTTCTATGATCTCCTTCACCCGGGGCTCAGTATTGTCGGCGATCTTGTCGAGCACCGCATCGGTCACATTGGCTTTGGTGAGGTCTCGCATGAAAAGCTCCCTGGCCGGACTCCATCGACCGGCCTATTCTGCTGCGCACAGATTACCATGGCGCCGGCAGCACGCCCACCATCGGCGCCCATGAAAGGCATTCCCAGATGAGCCGAAGCTCCGCGTTTTTCATATTTCTGGCAGGGCTGAACGGGCTGATGGCAGTACTCGCCGGCGCCTGGGCAGCCCATGGTTCTGGCGCCTTTCCCTTGGTTGCCGGCGGCGATGCTTTGGCAGAATCCGGTAGCCGCTTTCAGATGTTCCATGCGCTCGCGCTTCTCGGCGTGGCGCTGGCCCATGAGGCCGTCCCGGCCCCTTATTCTTTCTTCTCGCGAATTTTCGGCACCAAGACGCTGCTGCGACTGGCCGGCTTTGCCTTTATCATCGGCATCATCGGCTTCAGCGGCGGTCTTTACGCCAGCGCCGCCGGTACGTCGACCGCAGGACTGGCGCCGATCGGCGGCACCGCCCTGATGGTCGGCTGGTTGTTAATGGGGCTGGCTGGCCTGGTTTCGCTGTTCGCACGTTAGAGCGGTTTCAGATAATTTCGCAGGCCTCGTCGAAGTCGAACCGGTAGAGGCGCGGGCCCTTGATGCCCTCCAAGTCGCCGTAACCGATATTGCACACGAAGTTCGACTTGAAGCTGGTGCCCTTGAAGAACTCTTCGTCGGCCGCCGCTTTGTCGAAACCGCCCAAGGCACCGGCATCGAGCCCCACCGCGCGGATTGCCATGATGAAATAGGCGCCCTGCAGGCTGCCATTCATATAAGCAAAATCCGTCGCGAGCGCCTCATTGCCCTCGAAGCGCTCCTTCATTTCCGGGCGGATCGGATACAGTCTGGGCAAATGTTCGAAGAATTTCACGTCGTAGGCGATCAAGGCAGTGACCGGGGCCAACATGGTCTTTTCAACGTTACGCGGTCCCAGGGTTGGCTTCAGACGCTCTCTGGCTTCCGGGGTCCGCAGGAAGAGGACCCGCATGGGCAGGCAATTGCCGCTTGTCGAGCCTAATTTAGTCAGATCCCAGATCTCGCGCAGCTGATCGTCGCTGACCGGCTTATCCTGCCACCAATTATGGTTACGCCCCTCGCGGAACATGAGATCGAGGGAATTATCGTCGAGCCTCTGGATGCGGCTGCGGTAATTCTCGATACGCGCGCGAGCCTGCGCGAGAGCTTGTTCTTCGGACATGTAATTCCTCTAAATTTCGGGCAGAAAGGATAGATAGGGCCGCACGGATGCGCCGTTCGGCCTTAAATGTCCCGCGCGACGGAAAATGTCAAACACCGCATATGAAATCGGCGCCTGCGCTGGAATGATCGGCCCGAATGCTCTATTGAGGCGCGGGCTATTTCCGAAGAGGCTTTCATGACTGACAATAACGGCGCCCTTGCCGGCATCACCGTCCTCGACCTCACCCGGGTCCTGGCCGGCCCGTACTGCACGCAACTGCTCGGCGATCTGGGGGCCGACGTGATCAAGATCGAGCGCCCCGGCGCCGGCGACGACACGCGTAAATTTGCCCCCCCTTTCGTGACCGACGACGCCGGTAACGAGACCACGGAAAGCGCCTATTTCATGAGCGCCAACCGTAACAAGCGGTCGGTCGAGGTCGATCTCACCAGCGAGGCCGGGCAAGACATCGTGCGCCAATTGGCGCTGCAGGCCGATGTGCTGGTGGAAAATTTCAAGACCGGCAATCTGGCGAAATACGGCCTCGGCTATGACGATCTGAAAGACGCTAACCCCAAGCTGGTCTATTGCTCGATCACGGGCTTCGGCCAAACCGGCCCTTATGCCCAACGGCCCGGCTACGACTTTTTGATCCAAGGCATGGGCGGCATCATGTCGATCACCGGCGAAGCGGAGGGCGAACCGCAAAAAGTCGGTGTCCCCATTGCCGACATCATGTCGGGCATGTTCGCCGCCGTCGCCATCAACGGCGCATTGCGCCATTCGACGGTAACCGGTCAGGGCCAGTATATCGATATCGGTATGCTCGACACGCAGGTCGCCTGGTTGGTCAATCAGGGCATGAACTTTATCCATTCCGGCCAAGCCGAGCGGCTCGGCAACGCCCATCCCAACATCGTTCCCTATCAGGTGTTCAAATCCGCCGACGGTCATATCGTGTTGGCGATCGGCAACGATAATCAGTTCCGCACCTTCTGCGACTTTGCCGGCGCACCAGAGCTACCCGACGATCCGATGTTCGCCACCAACGACGCGCGGGTGAAAAACCGCACCGAGACGGTGGCCAAGATCCAGGCGATTATCGAACAGCATCCCTCGCAATATTGGCTCGACGAGCTGGAGAAGATGAAAATCGGTTGCGGCCCCATCAACACGCTCGACCAGGTGTTCGCGGACCCCCATGTGCTGGCGCGCGAAATGGT
>JABDJY010000467.1 GCA_013003285.1 Alphaproteobacteria bacterium
GCGCTTGATAAAGCCGCGCCGCGTTTGCTCGAGCCGATCCTAAAGATGGAAGTCGTAACACCAGACGACTATGTCGGTGAACTGGTCGGCGAACTGAATAGTCTGCGCGGCGTGATATCGGGGATAAAAGGCGAGGATGGTGTCTTTACGGTCGACGCCAGCGTACCGGCTGCTCGAATATTTGGTTTTCCGAACTTTTTGCAGCATTTAACCCAGGGTCGTGGGACATATTCGGCGCAGTTTAGCCACTATGAACAGGTATTCGACGGCACCGATGACGACCCGCTGTGGCCCGAAGCTGCCAGCGCCGCCCTGCGCGCTTGATACCCTCATTCGCTGTTGTATAGGCGCGGCATGTTGGCGGGGACCCGCCGGCGCGGTATCATATGCCATCCGGCGCGGGTGTAGCTCAATGGTAGAGCTTTTGCTTCCCAAGCAAGTGACGAGGGTTCGATTCCCTTCACCCGCTCCATTTCCCCACCCTGTGGGAGGAGCGACCATGAAAACCATTTCAATTTCGCCCAAGGATATGGCGAACCGGGTCTCGCGCTTCGCCGACCTCAAGCCGCTGCCGCTGGCGGAAAGCCTCGACATGCCGCAGGCGGCCAAGGATGTCATATATGCCCGTAAGATCCTGTCGGTAATCGGTCTGGGCGGTGACGCCGACACGCCGATCAACAAAGGCGCGCCGATCGACGGCGCTGGCGGCATGACCATGGCGATCGCCGTGTGCCCGCCGGGTAACGGCCCCTCGCTGCACGCGCATCAGCAAACCTACGAGACCTTCACCGTTTTAAAGGGCCAGTTTGAAATCACCTGGAACGATGACGGCGGCAACCGTATCGAACTCGGCGAGTTCGATACTGTGTCCGTGCCGCCGGGGGTCTGCCGCGCTTTTCGCAATATCGGCGACGAGGACGGAATCCTCCAGGTGCTGATCTCCGGCGGGGTTCACGATATGGGCGATATCGACTTCCCAGCGACCATCGCCGGCAAGTTGGAAACCTATGGCGGCGACGTGCTGCAACAGTTCGAGGATCGCGGCTTTACCTTCACCGCCGGCCAGGAATAGCCGCACGACGCCCTCGGGTTAAGAGTCGGCCGCGCTGTCGGCGCTCCATTCCAGGATATTATGGCGCAGACGCACATAGCTGTCGTGGTCGGCGGCGCCGAATAGCGGGTCGTCGAGGTCGGGCAGGTTCTTGGCGAGCTGGTCCAAATCGTCCGGGGTTAGGGCCGCTTCGGCGGCCGGGAAGAATTCCCGATCTTCATGGGCGATATGGTCGCGCAGGGCCGCGATGAAGGCGCGCGCGGTATCGAGGAAATCGGCGCGACGCGCCGGCTCCTCCGCCATCCAGGTTTCGACAGCCCCATTGAAGTCGCGCGCCAATTGACCGATACGCGCGTGCTCGCGCTCCAGCCCCTCGGCCGGCCTTGCGGCGTCGGCATCGCGTTGGCGCAGCGCGTCGAGTACCAAATCCTCGACCGGATGATGGAACCGATCCGGGTATTCCAGGACATAGTTGGCAATCGCCAATACGATATCCAAATCCGGTTGGCGACCGGCGGCAAATGTGTCGATCTGCCGTTCCAGCGCGTCAAGCAATTGCGTCATGTTCTTATGGTCCTGGCGCAGGGTGGAAAGAATATTAGCCATGAATCCCTCACTTAGCGGCCGATTGCCCGTTTAATTTGACCCTCAAACCTTACGGCATTCGGCCAAAATGAATGTTGACCAGGATCAATGTGAGATTGCTGGGCGACGCCATACTGCAGCTCTCAATTCGGACGTCAGGAGAATATGATGAGCTATAAAACCATTTTGCTCGGGCTGGTCGCCGGCGATGAGCGCAATCAGGCCAGAATCAATACAACGATAGATCTTGCGGCGTCCCAGGGCGCGCATGTGTCCGCGCTCTATATGATCCCGCCGTTCAATATTCCGGTTTACGCCGCAGTGCCGATCCCAACCGATATCGGCGATCGATATTACGCCGAAGAAGAAGCGGCGGCGAAGCCTGTCCTCGAAGCGTTCGAGGCCGCGATAAAGGCACAGGGCGATGTGACCGGCGACATCCGTACCAGCCGCACGCTTCTGTTGGATGCTCTACAGGACGAGGCGTCCTTCGCCGATCTGATCGTGCTCGGTCAGCCCCACGCGGAGGGCTACGACCCGGCGAGCGATTCGTTGGTCGGCGATATTTCGCTGTCCGCCGGCCTGCCGGTGCTCGCCATCCCGCGGATTGGTGAGTATCGCGATATCGGCAAAAACGTGTTGGTGGCATGGACCCGTCGTCGGGAGACCACGCGAGCGGTGCGCGAAGCGCTGCCGCTGTTGGAAGGCGCCGAGCGGGTGCTTGTGCTGCGGGCCAATGCCCCCGACGATGGCCGCGATGCGGAGATCGGCGCCTATCTGGCCCGGCACAACATCAAGGTCGAAATCAAGGATGTGACCGTGAAGGATATCTCGATCGCCGATACGATTCTCAATACAGTCTCGGACGAGGGTTGTGATCTGATCGCCATGGGGGCCTATGGCCATTCGCGGGTGCGCGAATACGCCTTCGGCGGCGTCACCCGCGATATTTTGCGCCACATGACCGTACCGACCCTGTTTGCACATTAGGATTCGAGAGAAACTAATCCTCTCCCAGAGAGAGAGGATGGTGTGCGAATGCAAGCCGGGTGAAGGGTTACAGACGATGGCGTGTTTCACGGATGGAAATTAACCCCTCACCCCAAACCCCTCTCCTTCAAGCAGAGGGGCCTTTGCAAAAAGTCCAACTGCGGCGCACGTTGTCGCTGCCGATGATGACGCTGTATGGCGTCGGCACCACCGTCGGCGCCGGCATCTATGTGCTGGTGGGCAAGGTGGCTGGCGCGGCAGGCTTGTTCGCGCCGGTAAGTTTCGTGCTCGCCGCGCTTTTGGCCACCTTCAGCGCCTTGAGTTTCGCCGAACTATCGTCGCGATTTCCGCGCAGTGCCGGCGAGGCGATCTATGTGAGCGAGGGCTTGGGCGCGCGCCGCCTCGGTACGATTGTCGGGCTCTTGGTCGTTCTCTCCGGCATTGTGTCATCGGCGACCATCTCGATCGGCGCCGCCGGTTACCTCAACACCTTGGTCGCGGTGCCAACCACCGCGGCTATTGTTGCGATCATATTTCTACTCGCCGCCATCGCGATCTGGGGTATCCGCGAGGCGGTTACCGTTGCCGCCCTGTTGACCCTGCTTGAGGTCGCCGGCCTGTTGCTTGTTGTTTGGGTCGGGCGCGATGCATTTGTGTCTGTCCCCGCGGCGTTTTCCGTCCAACCGCCGATCTTCGATCTGGCGGTTCTTGTTGGGGTCGCGTCGGGTGTCATCCTGGCGTTTTTTGCCTTCATCGGTTTCGAAGACATGGTCAATGTGGCCGAAGAGGTGCGCGACGTGCGCCGCACCATGCCGCGGGCGATCATCCTCACCCTGGTGATCACGACTCTGATTTATCTGGTGGTGTCGATAGTGGCCACATTCAGCCTACCGCTGGCGCAAATATCCGCGTCGGAAGCGCCGCTGGCGCTGATCTACACATCGGTTACCGGTAAACCGCCGCTGCCGATTTCCCTCATTGGCTTGGTCGCGGTCGTAAATGGTGCGCTGATCCAAATCATCATGGGCTCCCGCGTACTCTATGGCTTGGCGCAACAGGAACAAATTTCGTCGGTATTTGGCTCTGTCAATCGGCACACGCGCACTCCCATCATCGCCACGGTGGCGGTCTCGGGCCTTGTATTATTTTTCGCGCTCGCGATGCCGTTGGAGAATTTGGCGCGGCTGACATCCTTGGTCGTGTTGTTCGTGTTCGCGATTGTGAATCTGGCTCTTCTGGTTCTAAAAACCCGCCGGCCGGCACCCGCCGACGCCGTAACTGTTCCCCTCTGGGTGCCGGCTGTCGGATTTGTCGTCAGCGCATTCTTCGTGCTGTTTCAGAGTGCCGAGTTCGCCCTGCGGTTAATCTGAAACCAGGCTTACAGAGGGGTCGGGTGCTTGGCTCTGCCATGTCGCACCTGCGGGGGCCGGGATGGTGGAACCGGGCAGGAAACAGATGACCGGAAAGCGGAATAATTCACCTTCCGGGTCCGACCATTCGCGGGCCAACCATTTCATGGGTTCGGATAGATCAATTCGGATCGCACCGCACCGATGCGCGCCGGCGATGGCAAAAAGTTGCTGCAAGAGGCTGCGCGCCGCCGGTTGCCCGGCCGGCACGCCCAGCACGACGACATCGCGCACCGCCAGCGTCGTCAGATCGACCAGGTCGGTTAGAATGTCGTAGCAGAGCAGGCCGCGAATGCAGCCGCGATATTCGGCAGCGATGATCCCTCGGTGCCGCCGGCTCGTGGCGGCGGGTTTCAAATAGGATTCCGCATAGTCGCGCCAGGCCTCGAGCGAGAGATTTTCCTTTAACTCGCGAACCAGCGGATAGGCCTGGTCGATTTTGGCGGCCGCCAACCGGCCCGCGCGGATCTCAGAAATGTTTGAATTGTGTTGCATGATGACTACATGATGGTCATCACAGCCGCCAAAACATTGATCTGTCTCAAACAGCGCTGTAATATTAATATTGTCTGATATAATGGGCGCGATATGACTGCGCAGGACTTCGGAAAACATTGATGACCGACGCCCACAACCACAGCTCACGTTCTTTGTCGCAGGCTTGCGAGCTTTGCAGCGTGCGCCATCGCGCCATGTGCGCGGCGGTGGATTTCGAGCGTTTGGGCGAGCTGGAAAAGATCGTCAGCCATCGCCAATTCGCGCCGGGTCAGTTGATTTTCGAAGAGAGCGATCCCGCCGACTATGTCTTTAACGTCTCCAACGGCGATGTGCGGCTCTACAAGTTGCTCGCCGATGGACGGCGGCAGATCACCGGTTTCCTTCGCCCGGGCGATTTTCTCGGGCTGGTGAAGCAGGAGGCCTATGCCTATGGCGCCGAGGCGATCGACGCGGTGGAACTGTGTTGTATGCGGATTGTCGATCTTGAGCGACTACTGCGCGAGTTGCCGGCGGTGCGTGACCGATTGCTCGATATGAGCCGCGATGAATTGGCCGCCGCTCAGGAACAGATGTTGCTGTTGGGCCGCAAATCGGCGCGCGAAAAAGTGTTGTCGTTTTTGCTGATGCGTGCGCGCAACGAGCACGATCTTGACGGGGGAGAGGCGGTGACCCTCGATCTACCCATGTCGCGCAGCGATATCGCCGATTATCTCGGTCTGACCATCGAGACGGTCAGCCGCACCTTCACCAGCCTGAAAGAAGAAGGGCTGATCGATTTGCCGTCAGCCCAGCATGTGGTGTTGCCCGATATCGACGCGGCAGAGGCGGCCGCCAGCGCCGATTAGCTTTGCCAGCGGCCGCGGTTTTGCCAGATGATCTTTAGGCTGCCTTGACCTGAATTTTCTTAGCCTTTTTCTTCGCTTCAGGCTTCTTCGGTAGCGTGAGCTCGAGCACGCCGTTCTTGAAATCGGCGGCGATCTTGCTCTCATCCACATCGTTCGGCAGCGACATGGCGCGCTCGAAGGCGCCGTATGACCGTTCGACGCGATGATAGTGTTTATCCTTCTCGTCGGTTTCGGTTTCGGTCTTGCGTTCGCCCTTAATGGTCAACACGCCGTCGGCAAGGCTGACATCGATGTCTTTCTCCGTCAGGCCTGGAAGGTCGGCCGAGATTTTCACCGCATCGTCGGTCTCCGCGACATCCCAGCGAACCACCATGCGGTGGCCGTTGGTCAGAGACGGTAACCGATCTTCATCGAAAAAATGAGCCAGCATCCGATCCATTTCCGTATGCATGGCGGCGAAGGGGTTATCGTCGAACAGTTTTTCTTTCAAGTGGTGACTGCGCCACGGGGTCAAGTCTCGTAAGGCCATTTCTCTCGTCCTCGCTTGAGTTATACGAAACGATTTAACGCCTGCAATTTGGCGTATTGGGGTCGGGCGAACATTGATTTGCGTCAACGCTGGCAGCGGCTTTTGCGGCCAATTTGCCGTTGTAATCTTGAACGGTAATGAGGCGTGACATGACTTTACGTAAGGTGAAATTAGAACTGGCCCGCGATCCGGAGTTCCCCGAGGGTAGCGGTGAGCGCGGCTACGAATTCTACGCGCCGTTAGATGCCGAGGGCCATCTCGATCGGGAGGAATGGCGTTCTTGCGCCGACCAATGCACGGTTCATCGATTCTGGCTCGGCGAAGGCGACGAGCACGGCCATCTGGTCCATCGGGGCAGCGGGTGGGCGTTTCACTATGAAGACGTCGATGCCGATCCCGACGAGCCGCTGTTCAAGCTCGACCGCCACACGCTCGTCCAAAATGAGTATGTCTCCGTCACCGAGCATGACGGTAAGCTGCGCACCTTCCGCGTCGCCTTTGTGCGCTAAACCGTCGCCTCTGCGCGCAGCCGCTGCTCGCGGCGAATGCTGTAATAGTTGCCGGCAAATATAATAACCGCGCCCAGGATCACCGGCCATTGGGCGGATTCGTTGTAGAGCACGAACCCGACCAGGACGATCAGGGGCAGGCGCATGAAATCCATCGGCACCACGATGGTGGCGTCCGCCAGCGCCAGCGCACGCGCCGTGCAGTAATGGGCGCTCAACCCTGTCGCGCCGACGCCGAACAGCCAGAATAGTTGCTCCAGGTTGGGCGTGGTCCAGACGAACGCGGCCATGACGGCGCCGATGGGGAGTTGCAGCAACGACATGTAGAGCAAGATCGTCAAGGGCGAGTCGGTTCGTGTCAGCGCTTTGGTGGCGACAATGGTGAAGGCAAAGCCCACCGCTGCAGCCAAAACAGCGAAGGTGCCGGGGTTAATCTCCGCCACACCCGGCCGCAAGATGATCAGAATGCCGATAAATCCGAACAGCACGGCGGCGACGCGGCCTCGGTTGAGTTTCTCGCCAAGGAAGATCGCGGCGACGAGTGCGGCCCAGACCGGGGTGGTGAATTCGATGGCAAAGACCTCGGAAAGCGGCAACAGGATAACGCCGGTGATCCAGCCAAGCTGAGCGGCGAAATGCACGACGTTGCGAAATACCTGGAGCTGCGGTTGTGCGGTGCGAAAAGATGCCCAGCCCTTATTGAACGCAAACGGCGCCAGCAGGATCAACGCGCCGACGCTGCGGAAAAATTGGATTTCGAACGCGTGGATCGCCCCCGCCAATTGCCGCACCGAAATCGCCATCAGGGTGAAGGACAACAGCGTGCCGACCATCCATAGAACGGCGGTCAACAGCGATGTTGTGTTCGGCTCGGTCGCGGCGGGTGTGGCCATGGTGCGGCGGCGACCGCCGGCCTAGTCGAGTGCCGCGACGTTAAGCTCGTCGGCGATCTTTCGTAACCCGTCGAGCAGGGGGTCGGGCAATGGGATGCCGTTCGCCACGCGCTCGGCCATGGCGGCATGGCTGCCTTCGCCCGGCATGCGCACCCGGTCGACGCCGGGCAGGGTCGGCGAGCTGCGCATCAGCCGAACCACGTCATCGACCTGTCGCTTGAACTCATCGACATCCATGAAGGCGGCGATATCGAGCGCGATGATGAACTGGCCGGTATTGGTGACCGAAGTCTTGTCGGCGTTCATATCGACCACATCCTTGCCGAAGGCCGCGCCGTTCAACGTGCCGGCGAGGATGCCGAAGATCAGTGCAAGCCCGTATCCCTTGGGCCCGCCGATGGGCAGCAGATAGCCGCTGTCGGACAGCGAGGCGTCGGTCATGGGGTTGCCGTCGCCGTCGATCATCCAGCCTTCGGGCATGGGAATGCCGCGTTGGGCATGCACCTTCACCTTGCCGTAAGAAGTCACCGTGGTGGCCATGTCGAGCAGGATCGGATCTTCCTCCATACCTGGAACCGCGACGGCGATGGGGTTGGTCGATAGCAGCGATTTAATGCCGCCCCACGGCGGCAGATGATTGGCGCTGCCGACCGCCACATAGAGCCCGATCATATCATGGGCCAGGGGCAGCATGGCGTAGGCCCCCGCCGCGCCGGCATGGTTGGAATGGTGCACGCCGACCCACGAAACGCCGGTCTGTTTGGCTTTTTTAATGGCGAGGTCGGCGCAATACTTCATCACCAGATGGCCCAAGCCGTTGTCGCCATCGACCAGCGCGGTCGCGGTGCGCTCCTGCTCGACGTGAATGTTGGGTGTCTTGTTGAATCCCCCAGCTTGAAAGCGGCTGATGTAACCGGGCAGCCGAAAGATGCCGTGGGAATCTTTGCCCATAATGTCGGATTCGGCCATGAAATGCGCGATCGTGCCGGCATCGTCGCTGGGGACTCCAGTCGCCACGAAGCAGCGTTGCATAAATTCCTCGATGGCGGCGCGCGAAAAGCGCTGCATCGGCTTGGCATCGTCGGGCATGGTCTCTCCTTGGGTTCGCAAATGACTCTAGCGCGCAACATAACCGCAAACGCCCGCCACGGGGAGAGGCGGCGCGCAAACGGTTTTCAGAATGCGGACCGAGAGCTATCGTAGGGGCAAGCGGCGCAGGCCGCATCGGGGGAGGACCACACCAAATGGCCGACATTGCAATCGAAACCAGCTCGATCCTGGAGATCGCCGGCGCCCTGCGCGCGGGTAAGGTTTCCGCCCAAGATTTGGCGGAATGGTCGATCGATAGTCGCGAACGTCGCGGCGACACCCTGCAGGCCTATAAGACCTGGGCGCCGGATCGTTTTCGCGCCGAAGCCGCGGCCGCCGATGGCGTCCTGGCCTCAGGGATCGATCTGGGGCCGATGCAGGGTATCCCGGTATCGGTGAAAGACCTTTATGGCGTCAGCGGCTATCCCACCTTCGCCGGCTGTTCGCGCGAACTGCCGGAAAAATGGCAGACCGAAGGTCCCGTCGTGCGCGCCTTGCGCCACCAACTGGCGACCGTCACCGGCAAGACCCATACGGTTCAGTTCGCCTTCGGTGCGCTCGGCACCAACGCCCATTGGGGCACGCCGCGCAATCCCTGGGACGGCGACAACCACCGGGTGCCCGGCGGTTCCAGCGCCGGCGCCGGCGTTAGCCTGTGGGAAGGCTCGGCGCTGCTGGCCCTGGGGTCTGACACGGCGGGCTCGGTGCGCATGCCGGCCAGCTTCACCGGCACGGTGGGACTCAAAACCAGCAAGGGCCGCTGGTCGACCGACGGCATCGTGCCCCTGAGCACCACATTGGATACCGCAGGCCCCCTTACGCGCACTGTCGCCGACGCGGTGACGGCCTTCGCGGTGATCGACCCGCAGGTAACTGAATCGGCCGAGGCGTTCGCGCGGCGTCTGGGTTCGGCGAGCCCGGCGGATTTTCATATTGGCGTCTGCGATTGGTACTTCGCCGATTGCGACCCCGGCGTCGCGGAAGGGGTCAAGGCGGCGCTAGATGAGTTGGCGGCGGCGGGGGCGCGGATTTCCTCGGTCGATTGCCCGGAAATTGGCGCGTCGGTGGAGATGTTTAAACGCGGCGGCCTGGCCGCACCGGAATTCGCCAGCTTCATCACCAACGAGATGGCGGCGTTCCGCGACGATCTCGACCCCAATGTGGCCGCCCGCTTCGAGGTGATGGAGGCCGTCGAGGCGCGCGAATATATGGCGCGCTGCGCCCAGCGCCTGGAACTGGCCCGCACCATGCGCGACAGCATGATCGGCTTCGATGCCATTGTCGGGCCGACCATCGCCATCACGCCGCCGATTGTCGATGTGGTCGCCGATCCCAAGGAATATCACCGCCACAATATGGGCGCGGCGCGTAACACCAGCACGGTCAATATGCTCGATCTGTGCGCGGTCACCATGCCGGTCGCCCTCGACGCGGCAGGCATGCCGGTGGGGCTGCACATCATCTGCCCGCTGGGCGCCGACGAGACCGCCCTGGCGATCGCGCTGGCATTCGAAGAGGTATTAGGAAC
>JABDJY010000486.1 GCA_013003285.1 Alphaproteobacteria bacterium
CCTCCGGGTAGATGACGATGGGCCGACCCTCGGCAACCCGCGCACGGGTTTGCGCCACCATTTGCTTCAACGCCGCGCTGCCGCCCGCACGATCGACGGCGATGTGCCGCACGTGGCGCAGGCACCAGCCAAATACCGGGATCTGCGTTAGTTCCTTTTTCAAGACTACTGCCGGGTCGTGGACCAGGAGGTTTATCGCCAGCGTGTCCCAGGCCGATTGATGTTTCATGGCCAGGATTACCGGGCCATCGGGGACCAGGTGTTGGCCCCGCACTTGGTAAGTAATGCCGACGGTTAGACGCAGAATGCCGAAGGCGCCTCGCACCCAGAATCGGCCATAGGCCAGAACCCATCGCGGCGGGCCGAGAAATAGGGGGAGGACGCCGATACCGAGCAAGGTCGTCCAGCTATAGAACAGGATCGTAAAGGCGAGGGCGCGGACCGTTCTCATATGGTGGCAAATCGAACTGTGAGCTACGACGTCAGGAACGTGCGCGCGCGGGTGGCGAGGTATTTGGTGTACTCCGCCGTTAAAAGCCGGATCGTGCCGGGCCAGCGCCACCAATTCTCGAGATGAACGTTGGGCGGGTGCACGACCCGTGGCGTAATTTTGGCATTAGGTAATGTTTCGCGGAATTCGACCAGGCTTCGCGGCATATGATAGTTGGCGGTTACGATATAAAGCGAGGTAAAGCCCTTGGACTGCATCCAACGCGCCGTCTCGGTGGCGTTGCCAAAGGTGTTGTCGGCGTTGTGCCCCAGGGTGATGCAGCAATCCAGCGTTTTACCGTCGAGTTGCCGGTTTTGCAGTAAGGCGGTCTTGTCCACCCCGCGATCAACGCCCGAAATAAAAAGCTGAGGCGCGTCGCCACGCGTAAACAATTCGAGGCCCAATTCCAACCGTCCACCGCCACCGGTTAGCACGACAATGGCATCGGCTTTGCTCTGGCTTTCGACGGAGGGTAATGCGCGTGGTATTTTATCCAAGAACAGGAAAAATCCAACGCCCCACAGACCCCCGACCAGGATCAGCAAGCCCCCCAACTTGTTGAGGAACCCCCGAAATGGGTGCCGTTTTCTGCGGTGTCTCATTCTTCTCGGTTCATGGCATTCCAGCCAGGGCTCGCAGCACGGTCAACCGGGCTGTCGCCATGGTGATGATTACGGCGGCAATGGGCACGGTCACCAGCAGGGGCCATTGTGTTGGAGAGAGAGTCGCTGACGGCAGGAGGGCGACATCGATACCGGCACTCATGGCTGTTAGCAGAGCGAGTACGATAATCGCGGCGACGCTGCCGATAATGCCGCCGCGGATCCCCAGCATCATGGCCTGCATCTGAAACTGTCCGGCGATATAGGCATCTCGCGCGCCCATCACATGCAATAGGTTGATAATGGCCGCGTGTACCGCCAACCCGCTGCGGGTGGCGAAAATAATGGCGGCAATCGCGGTCAACCCGATCAAGCCCAGGATGGCGAAGGAAATCCATTCGACGGTGCGCGCCACACGGATGAGTTGCAACAACCAGACCCGATGATCGTCGACGATCACGCCCGGCGTGATCTTTGCGAGCCGGCCGGTCAGCAGATTGACGTCGAAGGTGGCGCCGGCGTCGGTCTCGACGTCGATCACGGCGGGCAGGGGAAGCTCGAGATCGGCATCCAAGGCGCCGAGCCAGGGCTCGACCAGAGCGCGGGTGGCCTCGGCGCTTAAGGCTTCGGCCTTCGCAATGCCCGGCGTTTCAACGAGCGTATCGACCAGCCGCGCCAGGGCTTTCGGCTGTGCTTGATCGGCCGGTACCTGTACCGTGATACGGCCGGTCAGGCTGGTGTCCCAGCGGTCGATTGCGCCGCCGACCGCCGTGGCAGCGGCGAGCGCCAACGCACCGAGAAACACCATCAGCGCGACGATCCAGGGCACGAACCGGGTCGCCTGGTCGCGCTCGAATGGCAAATCTGCGCGAAACCGCATCACGAGACCGCCTCCAAACGCTCGGTGCGCCCGGCCACTACATCGAGCTCGCCATCGTTGAGCCGCAGCACCGGGTGGCCGAATTTCTGTAGCAGGGCCTCGTTATGGGTGGCGATGACGATGGTTGTCCCGGTCTTGTTGAGCTCTTCGAACAAATACATCAATCGGAGCGCAATTCGATCGTCGACATTTCCGGTTGGTTCATCGGCGAGCAGCAAGCGCGGACGATTTATGATTGCCCGGGCAATCGCAACGCGCTGTTGCTGGCCGCCGGACAAGGTCGGTGGTTTGGCATCCAAATGGTCGCCCAAACCCACCCATACGAGGAGTTCGCGAACATGGGCGTCGATAGTTGATTGTTTGACGTTGGCCACGCGCAGCGGCAGGGCGACATTTTCGACGGCGCTCAGATGGTCGATTAAACGGAATTCCTGGAAAACGACGCCAATTTGGCGGCGCAGTTCGGGCAGCTCGGAGCGTGGCGTCAGCGAAATGTCATGGCCCAGTAAATGCACCAGCCCGCGGGTCGGCCGTAGCGCTAAATACATTAATTTGAGAAGCGTCGTTTTGCCGGCGCCGCTGGGGCCGGTCAGGAAGTGGATCGAGCCGGGTTCGAGCGCGAAATTTATATCGCGAAGAATTTCCGGTCCGATACCGTAGCGCATTCCGACGTTTTCAAAACGCAACACGGCAATCACGGCTCCCTATTCTGCTGGCGTTGGAGGCCGTGCGATCTTAGCCAATTAGACCGACTCGGAGCTTCCATCAGAATCAAATTGGCACGTCACCAAGCTACGGTAAAGCCAGTGGATACGGCGATATGTGCTTCGATTGGGAGGGCGGTCGGTGTACCGAAAATTTTGGCCCTTGCGGCGCAGGATGATTTGATCGAAATTCCTACCAACGCGACGGAGTCGCGCGGCGCGTAAGGGCGTGTTGCGTGATACGCAGCTTGACGGAACGTCTATGATTCTCGGTTGCCCAGAGTGCAATACCCGATTTGCCATTGATGCGCAGGCGCTGCGGCCCGATGGGCGGCGCGTTAAATGCGGTAAGTGCGAACATGTCTGGTTCGAGGAACCGCCGTCGCCTAGCGCAGCTGAACCGATCAGCGTCACGCCGTTGGAACCGGAAGAGCAATCCTCGATCCCGACGCCCAACTTGCCGGCCCTCACTCGGGCGGACCAGAAGCGCACGGCCGGAGCCGCCTGGGTACTGGTTGTTTTCTTACTGGTCGTCGTGGGGGCGCTGGCCTGGTTCGGCCGTGAATCGATCGCCCGGGCCTGGCCGATGGTAGAAACGATTTATGCCGCCGTTGGCATCAACGCTTTTCCGCAACCCGGTGACGGATTCAGCATTGAATTCGGAATGAAGCGGGTTGGTGAGACGATGCTGCAAATCAGCGGAGAGGTGATCAACAGCTCCAACGAGAGCCTTATCACCCCGCCGATCTACGCAATTTTTGAGGGGGCGCCGGAGGTAGAGGGCGCCAAGGGCGAAATATTGGAGTCTTGGCAGATTCCCGTCGACGCTAAGGTGTTGGGCCCTGGCGAGAAGGTACCTTTTTTCGCAGAATCCGACCCGTTCCCCGAAAATACCGCGAACGTTAGTGTTTTGTTTACTAATCCTGCCGACAATCAATAAACCGTTGAACGGGGCGATTCGCGCCTAAATCTGACCAATTTTGCCAGGCTAGATACGGTTAATTCACGCAATCAGGTAGGCGGCGTGGTGATTTATAGTGGCGCCATGACGCAAGGTGCCACGACTTCGGGGGAGGAGGATCACAGTCTGTGGCACGGGTTTTAATTGCAGAAGATGACACAGCGGTAAGGGAATTCGTCAGCCGGGCATTAGTCCATGGTGGTCATGAGGTGGCGACCGCGAGCGACGGTTTGGAAGCCCTCGATGTATTGGACGGGACAAATTTCGATCTGTTGGTGACCGACATTGTTATGCCCAATCTCGACGGTATCGCCTTAGCGCTTAAAGTCGCCCGGGACTATCCGCTCATGCCGGTTCTATTGATGACCGGTTATGCCGCCGAGCGGCAGCGGGCGCATAACCTCGACGTGCTGATCCATGATGTCATCACAAAGCCATTTACGTTGAATGAGATCTGCGAAGCGGCCGAGGAAGCTCTCGCGGCCCGCAAGGTGTTAACGACGCACTAGAAACGTCGTAGCAATCGCAGGAAATATTCGATCTCGGTGGGCGACCGGCCTTGCTCGCGCAGGCGCTCACGCAGAGCCTTCTGAATTTCCAAGACCCGTTCGGCGCCGACCGTGCCCTCGATATTTTGTCGCCGTCCATCGGTCGCGAAGCCTTCGCTGCCATCGCGTGGTCGAAGTCGCCGGCCCAGCGGATCGCGGTCGTTTTGACCGGGCATCTGCATAAATCCTTGGCCTGGCGCCAGTCCCTGCCCGGGACCGGGCTGCATTTGCGACGCCATGCTGCGGCCAGCCTGGCGCAATTCTTCAAGTGCCTGCGCTTGGGACGATAGGGCAGACGGCGTTTGGCCCTGGCTGAGCGCGCCTTCCGCATCGCGCATGGCGCGTTCGGCATCGCCGAGATTCTGCGGGATTTGCCCGGTACGCTCACCTAACATACGCATCAACTCGCCCAATTGCCGGCGCAGGGCATTTTGCTCCGCGGCGTCCGCCGCCGACTGTTCGGGGGTTTCTGCACCTTGCTGACGCCGCCGGAATGTCTGGTCATAAAGTTCCTGCTGGCGGCGCACGATATTTTGTAGCTCGCGCAGCATCTCTTCGCCCTCGGAGGGCTGCTGCTGGTTGGCGAGTGGTTGATTCTGCAAGTTTTCCAGCAATTGCTGAAGCTCGCTTAATAATTGCTGCGCCGCCTCCCGGTCGCCGCTGCGCGCACGCTGTTCCAGCTCGTCGAGAATTTGCTGCAACGTCTCGTTATCGATCGTATTGTTGGGATCGGCTTGGGGTAGGTTGGCGGTATCGAGATTTTGCAGTTGTTGCTGCAAATTTTCCGCGAGGGCTTGCAGGAACCGGTCGAGCGCCTCGCGCAATTCTTCCATCAATTGCGCGATTTCGGTCTCGTCGGCGTCGCGTGTCAGCGCTTCTTGCAGGCGTTGTTGCGCCTCGCGTAAATCGCGTTCGGCCAGCGACAGAGTCCCGTCTTCCACTCGTAGCGCGGTTTCCCACAGCAGCAGTTGGACCGACTCGATGGCATCCGCTTCGCCATTGTGGACCAGCCGCGAACGGGCGGACATCAGACCCAGGAACACGGTCGTATCGTTACCGTATTGATCAGGCCGGGCGGCGATGCCGTGCAATTCACGCGCAATCCGCAGCCGCTGGTTGCTTGCCAGTGATAGCGCGCGGCGCTGGGCGATGATGGCCCGCGCGACCGGGTGGTTGAACACGCGTTCGGGCAATTTCACCGAAAGTCGATCGGAGCGCCCTTCCTGGCCCGGACCGTCGGTGGCGACAAGCTGGACAGATACGTCGAGCCCGGCCCACGGGTGGGCGGTCAGATCGCTGAAGCTCGCGCCTTCGCCGTCGCGCGGATTGCCGATGGGTGGCGGCAAGTCGACGGTAAGCGGTTTTGAACCAATGGTGCCCGCCCCCGAGGGGCCGAAGATCTCGGCATGAACGGAGACAACGCCGTAATCATCCAAGGTGCGGTAGGCAATCCGCAGTGAGCTTCGCCGACTGACTTCGGGCGGGTCGGCGAAGGTTATTTCGGGCGCTTGATCTTGCGCGATGTCGAAAGCCCAACTGCCCAGGGTCTTGCCTGATTGGACAACGGTAACGGTGCGAATGCCAGCTTCGTCGAGCGGCACATCGACCCGCCAGGCGCCTTCGCCGGCTGCTTCAAGATCGTTGGTGGTCTCTCCAATGATCAATTTTGGTGTGCCGCTGCCCTTGTTCACCAAGGCCAACAACCGACTGCCAACGGGCACTTCGACCGCCACGCCGGGCGCGGTGGTATCGATGGCTGCCAGGTCGGCCGAGGCCAATAGCCGCGGCGGTAGATCGGTGTAAGACGGTGGCGTGACCCACATTTCCAGGCTCGCCGCTGGCGCTGACGTAAAGCCCTGCAGGTCGGGTGTGACGGCGCGGACCAGTCGTCGCTCCGCATCACCGCCGGCCAGTGTAACGCCGATGATAATGGCGATACCAATGGCCAGACGCAGCGCATGGGGGTCGCGCCGGGCCAATCCGGGCCGCGGCAGGCGGACTCGCAAATTCTTTACCGTGGCGACGGCGCGGGCCAAATGAATTTGCCACAGGGCCACAGTCCCAGGGTCCTGGTCGTTGCCAGTCGGCATATCGATTAAGGCGGTCAGCGGGCGGTGGTCGATGCCGCTATCTTGTTCCAACCGCCGTTCGGCGTCTGCCGTGCGCGGTAGCCGGATATCCCGTACGGCCACCCACAGCGCCCAAAGCAAGGCGATCGCGTTGACAACAAGAACCAGCGCATGCAGCCAGCCCGGTAAAAGCGGTAGGACATCGAACAGGACCAGGGCGGCGAATATGCCGGCGACACCAAGAATTGGCCACAGGTTTGGCCACAGCGCTTCCCATAGCAGCGCCAGGCGGGCCAACATCAGGCGACGGCCGACACCGGGTATGCGGGTCATGAGCCGGTTACGGGCGTTCTTGCGTACGGACTCTGTCAAATCTCGGCCACCTCTCGGTTGGACTATGATTGACCTGTTCGCTCCTGGCTCTGCCAACTGGCAAACCGCTCGCGGTCGAGCTGTTGCTCAAGGGTTTCGCGCGGCCGCACAACTGCGTAGTCGCCGCCATTAACCAAAACCTCAGGCACCAACGGACGGCTATTGTAACCCGAAGACATCACTGCGCCATAGGCGCCGGTGTCACGAATCACGAGAAGTTCACCGGCCGGTAAATCGCGTAGTGCGTGGGCGGTGGCGAAGGTGTCGCCGGTTTCGCACACGGGACCGACAATATCGGCCTCGCGCAATGTCGCTCCGGCCTCGCGCAACGTCGCTCCGGACGCCGGTTCGCGCACTTGTTGGATGGCGTGGGCGGCGCCGTACAGGGCCGGGCGCATCAAATCGTTCATGGCCGCATCGACGATGACGAAACGGCGCTCGCCGGTATTCTTCACAAAGATGATGCGGGTCAGCAACACGCCGGCGTGGCCGGTCAGGTAGCGGCCGGGCTCGAATATCAAATCGCAATCCAGATCGCCGACCGTGTCGGCCACCATGGCGGCGTATTCAGCCGGGGTGGGCACATCCTCGCCGTCATAGGCGATGCCAAGCCCGCCGCCCAGGTCGAGGCGGCTGATTGCCACCCCGTCGGCGCGGAGTTGGCGGGTAAGTTCCGCGACATGGCCAAACGCGGTGCGGAAGGGTTGAATATCGGTCAATTGGCTGCCGATATGCACCGCGATGGATACCGGTGTGACGCCGGGCAGGGAGGCAGCAAAGGCGAACGCCTCGCCGGCCTGGGCGATATCGATGCCGAACTTGTCTTCCTTGCGCCCGGTCGAAATTTTGTGATGGGTCGACGCATCGACGTCCGGGTTCACGCGAATGGCGATCTCGACCTCGGCACTTTTGCTCACCGCAACTTCCGACAGCGCCGCCAATTCGGGCAGGGATTCGACGTTGAACTGCAGAATGCCGGCATTGATGCCAGCGGCCAGTTCCGCGCGGGTCTTGCCGACCCCCGAATAGACGATGCGTGTGGCCGGTATGCCGGCCGCCAGGGCGCGGGCCAGCTCGCCGTCAGAGACCACGTCGGCGCCGGCGCCAAGATCGGCGAAGGTGCGCAGCACGGCCAGGTTCGAATTCGCCTTCATGGCGTAGCAGACCTGCGCCCGCTGGCCCGCGAAAGCTTCGACGAAACGTTGGTATGCCTCGGTCATGGCGGCGACCGAATAGACATAGGTGGGTGTCCCCACATCGGCGGCGATTGCCGACAGGGCGATGTCTTCGGCGTGTAACTCGCCGTTCTTGTAGGTGAACGCAGTCATGATGGTAGCGCTTTTAACGCGACGGATAGGTGCGGGGATAGGTTACTTTTTCGTCTTCCGGCGGTTCCGGCGGACCCTTTTTGCCACAGGCGGTCAGCGCCATCGCCAGCGCCAACGCAATCAGGACTGATCTCGAGCGACGCCGCACGTCACGTCTCCAAAAATCGTTGGCGCGCCGCGACGACGGCGGCGCGCACATTATCGGGCGCCGTCCCGCCTTCGCTGGTCCGCCGCGCCAGGGCTGCATCGATGGATAATACAGAAAGAACGTCTTCGGTAATACGCTCATCGATCGCCTGCATATCGGCGACCGGGAATTGGTCGAGTAGGACGCCGCGCGATTCCGCCGCTTTGACGATCTCGCCGGTCACGTGATGGGCCTCGCGGAACGGCAAGCCGGCGACGCTGACCAGCCAGTCGGCGAGATCGGTCGCCGTCGGATAGCCCTTGGTGGCGGCGGCGCGCATGGCATCGGGCATGGGTTCCAGATCGCCAACCATCCCCGTTGTCGCAGCCAAAGCCAGTGCGAGCGAATCGGCGGCGTCGAATACCGGCTCCTTATCTTCCTGCATGTCCTTGCTATAGGTCAGCGGCAAGCCCTTCATCACCGTGAGCAGGGTCAGGAGATCGCCGAACACCCGCCCGGCTTTTGCCCGTGACAGCTCGGCGGCATCGGGATTGCGTTTTTGCGGCATCATCGAACTGCCGGTGGTGTAAGCGTCCGACAGGCGCACGAAGCCGAAACCGTCACTGCACCAGATGACGATCTCTTCTGATATCCGCGAAATATGGGTCATGGCAATCGCTGTCGCGGCGAGAAACTCGAGTGCGAAATCCCGGTCGGCGACGGCGTCCAGGGAATTCGCCATGGGCCGGTCGAAGCCCAACGCCGCGGCCGTTTGCTGGCGGTCGATGGGAAACGAGGTGCCGGCAAGGGCGCCAGCGCCCAGCGGCGATTCGTTGAGCCGCTGGCGGCAATCGGCGAACCGGCCCCGGTCGCGGCCGAACATTTCCACATAGGCCAGCAGATGATGACCGAAGGTCACCGGCTGCGCCGTCTGCAGATGGGTAAAGCCCGGCATGAGCAGGTCTGCATGTTGTTCGGCTCTGGCAATCAGCGCCGCCTGCAGATCGTGTAACTGCGCGTCGATACTGTCGGCGGCGTCGCGAACCCACAGGCGAAAATCGGTCGCCACCTGGTCGTTGCGCGACCGTGCGGTATGGAGTCGTCCCGCCGGCTCGCCGATAAGGTCGTGCAGCCGCACTTCGATATTCATGTGGATGTCTTCAAGTGCTTGAGAAAACTCGAACTTTCCATCCTCGAGTTCTCGCGAAATTGTGTCTAGACCGTCATTAATCGCTTTCCCATCTTTAAGAGATAGGATGCCTTGAGCAACCAGCATATCGGCATGGGCGCGCGAACCGGCAATGTCTTGCGTGAACAGGCGTTGGTCGAAATCAATCGAAGCATTGATTTTTTCCATGACCTCCGCCGGGCCACCGGAAAAGCGGCCGCCCCACTGGGCATTGGCGGACTTGCTGGTATCGTTGGGGCTCATAGTGGTTTAACGACCTTTATCGAATATCGAAGGGGTGGCGAAATGAGAAACTTTATCCTCACGCTTATGGGGGCAGCTGCAATTGCGGCGTTAACGATACCGGCCAATGCCGATCATGGCGAAGCGCCGATCGAAGGCATTGTGCAGAACTTTTTCGAACTGGAAAAACCGGTAGCTGCGCCCGATACTCCTGTGGTTTCAAAGGATGAAGGCCCAATAACCCTAGATCGCTTTCGTGGCAAGTTCGTCGTGCTGAACTTTTGGGCCACCTGGTGCGGCCCTTGTCTGCGCGAGTTGCCATCCTTGAGCCGATTGAACGAACGATTCGCCGGTGACGATTTCGCCGTTGTCTTGATTAGCCAAGACCGTGGCGGATTTAAGCAGACCGATCGGTTCTTGAAGAAGATGGCGAAAGCCGAGGATGAAGAGCGTAGAATCACCGATGATTTTGCCGTTACTTTCATTGACGAAAAACTGAAATACTCCCGGGCCATCGGCGTGCGGTCATTACCGACGACGATTTTGATCGGTCCTGACGGCAATGAGTTTGGCCGGTTGACCGGATCGGCCGAGTGGGACGAACCCGAGGCCGTGGCGCTGATCGAATTCTACCGGGAACACGCCAAAAATCTGCCTGCGGTCGATCCGGCGGAGGAAAAACCAGTCGAATCGAAACCCGCCGAATCGGGTGCCGTGATCGAGGAAAAGCCGGCTAGCGAAGCGAAAGCCGGTAGCTGCGCCAGTAAATCGGCAAGTACTGCGGGCTAGCGCGTCGCGACCGGGGTATCGCCAGAATAATCGTAGAAGCCGCGGCCCACCTTGCGGCCGAGCCAGCCGGCCTCGACATATTTCACCAACAGCGGACAGGGCCGGTATTTGGAATCGGCCAAGCCCTCGTAGAGCACCTGCATCACCGAGAGGCAGGTATCGAGCCCGATGAAATCGGCCAGCTCGAGCGGGCCCATCGGGTGGTTGGCGCCCAGGCGCATCGACGTGTCGATGCCTTCCACATTGCCGACGCCTTCATACAGCGTATAGACCGCCTCGTTGATCATCGGCAGCAGAATGCGGTTGACGATAAAGGCGGGGAAATCTTCCGACACGGTGCCGATCTTGCCCAGGGTCTTGGTGAGTTCCTGAATTTCGCTGAAGGTCGCCTCATCGGTCGCCAACCCCCGAATCAGCTCGACCAGCTTCATCACCGGCACCGGATTCATGAAGTGCATGCCGATGAATTTTTCCGGACGGTCGGTGGCCGCGGCCAGCCGGGTGATCGAAATCGACGAGGTGTTCGACGCGATAATCGCCTCGGGCGAGAGATGAGGGCAAAGATCCTGGAAGATCGCCACCTTAACCTGTTCGACTTCGGTCGCCGCTTCGACGACCAGATCGCAACCGGATAGAAACTCCATATTGTCGCCGGTATCGATGCGGGCCAACGCGGCGGCCTGGTCTTCGACCTGGATCAGGCTGCGTTTGACCTGCCGCTCCATATTGGCGCTGATCTTCTCGACCGACTTGTCGAGCTGCTCGCGCGACACATCCATCAATTTTACGTCGAAATCCGCCAGCGCACAGACATGGGCGATACCACTGCCCATTTGTCCGGCGCCGATCACACCGATTGTCTTCAACATTTTCAAACCGTCCTAATGTTGCGGGTTAACCGCCTTGTCAGAGAATTTTCGCTAATTCGGCATCGAGCTCGGGCAGGGCCTTGAAGAGATCGGCAACCAGCCCGTAATCGGCGACCTGAAAGATCGGCGCTTCCTCGTCCTTATTGATTGCGACGATGACCTTGGAGTCCTTCATGCCGGCGAGATGCTGGATGGCGCCGGAAATGCCGATCGCGACGTACAGTTCGGGTGCGACGACCTTGCCGGTCTGCCCGACCTGCCAGTCATTGGGCACGTACCCCGCATCGACGGCGGCGCGCGAGGCGCCCATGGCCGCGCCGAGCTTGTCGGCAATCGGTTCGATCAAATCGAAATTCTCACCCGATCCCATGCCGCGCCCGCCGGAGATAATCACCCGCGCCGTTGTTAGTTCCGGCCGCTCGCCGCCGGATTCGGTTCGCTCGATGAACCGGGCCTGACCGCTGTCGCTGCCGGCATCGACCGGCTCGACCGCGCCGCTGCCGCCCTCGGCGGATGCCGGGTCGAAGGTGGTTGTGCGCACGGTGATGACCTTGGTCGCGTCGGCCGATTTGACCGTCGCCATGGCGTTGCCGGCATAGATCGGCCGCACGAAGGTCTCGCTATCGACCACCGCCGAAATTTCTGAGATCTGCTGCACGTCGAGCAACGCCGCGACGCGGGGCAGGAAGTTTTTACCATAGGTCGATGCCGGCGCCAGTATATGGCTGTAGTCGCCGGCCAGGCCGACGACTAGATCGGCCAGATTTTCCGCCAGGGCGTTGTCTTGCGGCGGACCGTCGGCGAGCAGCACGTTCGAGACACCGGCGATCTTTGCCGCCGCGTCCGCTGCCGGGGCACAACCGCTGCCGGCGACCAGAAGCACCACATCGCCGGCGCCGTGGCCGGACAGTTCAGAGGCGGCTGTCACCGTGTTCAGGGTCGAGGCCTGGATCGCCGTGTTGTCATGTTCGGCAATGACGAGAATAGCCATTAGATCACCCTCGCTTCGTTTTTCAGCTTGTCGACCAAGGCGGCCACCGAATCGACCATCACGCCGGCTTGGCGTACCGGCGGTTCCTCGACCTTCAATGTTTGCAGCCGCGGCGCGGTATCGACACCGAGATCGGCCGGCGATACTTCGTCGATGGGTTTTTTCTTCGCCTTCATGATGTTGGGCAGCGAGGCGTAGCGCGGTTCGTTGAGGCGTAAATCGACCGTGACGATGGTCGGTAGATCGACCTCGATGGTCTCCAATCCGCTATCGACCTCGCGGGTGATCTTGGCGGTGGTACCATCCAATTCGATTTTCGAAGCGAAGGTGCCTTGCGACCAGCCCAACAGGGCGCCCAGCATTTGGCCAGTCTGGTTGGAATCGTCGTCGATGGCCTGTTTACCGAGGATCACCAGTTCGGGTGCTTCCTTGTCGACGATCGCCTTGAGCAATTTGGCCACGGCGAGCGGCTCCAAATCCTCGTCCGATTTCACGTGAATGCCCCGATCGGCCCCCATGGCGAGCGCCGTGCGGATGGTCTCCTGGCACTGCTGAACCCCCATGGAGACGACGATGATCTCCTCCACCGTGCCGGCCTCTTTCATCCGAATGGCCTCTTCGACGGAGATTTCGTCGAAGGGGTTCATGGACATTTTGACGTTCGCTGTCTCGACACCGGTATTGTCGCCTTTGACGCGAATTTTGACATTGTAGTCGATGACCCGTTTCACGGGGACGAGCACTTTCATGACTGAATTCACCCATATTTTTATTGCGCTGCAACATGCCGAACGCGCCGGGACGAGTCAATTGTGACCGGCGGACCGAGTCTGTTTCGAGAAAGAATTTAGCGGGTGTCGCCGGGAACCCAGAGCACGTCGGCGGAACCGCCATCGTTGAGGTGGCGCGCCAGCACGAAAAAATGGTCGGACAGCCGGTTGATATATTGCAACGCCGCTGGGTTGACCGGTTCCGCGGCGGCCAGTTCGACCATCAGTCGCTCGGCCCGCCGGGCAATCGTCCGCGCCAAATGAAGATAGGCCGCCGCCGCCGTGCCGCCTGGCAGGATGAACGAATTCAAGTCCGGTAAATTTTCATTAAGCGCGTCGATCTCCGCTTCCAGGCGCTCGACCTGGGCGGCGACAATGCGCAGCGCGCCTTCCGGCTTCGACGCCGCCCGGGCATCGTCTTCGGGTGTGCACAAATCGGCGCCAAGGTCGAACAGATCGTTTTGGATTCGCGCCAACATGGCGTCGATTTCCGCATTGTTGCGCGTATGCAAGCGCGCGATGCCGAGGACCGCATTTGCCTCATCGACCGTGCCGTAGGCGGCAACCCGGTGATCATATTTAGAAACCCGTGCGCCCGATCCCAGCGAGGTTTGGCCCGCATCGCCGCCGCGCGTGTAGATTTTTGTCAGTTGGACCATCAGCTCATCCCCGGCTCGTGACCCAGATAAGTATCAGAAATAGGACAATCGCCAAGCCCTGCAGGATGACCCGCGCGCGCATCAGCTTATTGCCGTATTTGGCATTGAAGTCGCCGCCCCGGCCCATACCGATGATGCCGGTTAGCAGGACAACCACGATGGCGGCCAAGGTGATGGCCAGCAGCGTTATGATCACTATGCTCATTGCGGCAATATTACCCGGCGGCGCGAGTCTAGGCGAGGTCGCAGTCCTTGACCTTAGACAGGACCGAGACTAGGTTCCGCGCCATGTTTGCGGCCCTACAGATTCGGCGAATTGTCGACCCGGTGCACGTGCTTGTTCTCGCACGGCTTCCGGGACCGACACTGCTTTTGCCAACCGAATTTTTGGAGTATGCAAACCATGACCACTTCTGAACATTTTGCTCAACCCACACGGCCCGATCCTGCGCAGTCCGCCCGCGCGCAGACGGCCTGTTTTTCCGTCCATGGCGTGGCCGATCCGGGCCTATTGCCACGCGTCATCGGTCTGTGGGCCAAACGCGGGCTGGTGCCGACCCGTTGCCATAGCGCCGTTTGCGGCCAGGGCGACAACGAGCTGTATATCGATTTGGAGATGCCGGAGTTAGGCGTCGATCTGGCAACCCAGATCGCCGGCGAACTGCGGCAGATTTGGGGGGTGACCCAGGTTCTCATGTCGGTCGATGGCGACAGGCTGTCTGCCTAGCGGCCCCGATATGTCGCTTTACCGCCACATCATTGCCTGCAACACCTGCGATCTGACCAATTTTCAGCCCTTCATGGTCGCCGGCCAGCAGGTTGGTTGGGTGCGCCATGACCTGGCGGCGCGGCTCGAATCTTGGCCGGAAGTCTTCGATCTTGGCGGAAACCAGGTTTCGTTACGCGACAGCGTCGGCGGTGTAGACGATCGCACCCGCGCGGTGGCCGAAATCTGCGAGGCACTGGCGCAGCAGGACATACTGCGGCCGAACCGCCAGGAAGAATTTGCCGTGATGCAGACCTTCGGCGATGCGCCGCTCATGCGCCTCGACCGGGCCTGGGTCTCGGCGTTTGGCGTCATTGCCTATGGCGTCCATGTGAATGGCTATAGGGAAACGCTGTCTGGTCCCGAACTGTGGCTGGGCGTGCGCAGCGCTAATAACCTGGTCGATCCGGGCAAGCTCGACAATATGGTGGCCGGCGGGCAACCGGCCGGGCTGTCGCTCTTGGACAATGTCGTCAAGGAAGCCGAGGAAGAAGCCTCGGTGTCCGAAGAGCTGGCGCGCCAGGCGCGACCGGTAAGCGCCATAAATTATGTGGTGGAAGTCGCTGGCGGCCTGCGCCGCGACGTGCTGTTCGCATACGATTTACCGGTGCCAGACGGTTTTCAACCAATTGACCGGGATGGCGAGCACAGCAGTTTCAGCCGGGTTCCCGCCGCCGAAGCGCTTCGGCTGGTCGAAAAAACCGACGATTTTAAATTCAACGTCAATCTGGTGATCATCGACTTCGCCATTCGCCACGGCATCCTGCAGCCGGATCATCCCGAATATCTGAAACTGGTTCGCGGTTTGCGGTCGGGTATCTAACCCTTGAAATTCTCCGCGAGATGTTCGCCCAGGCGCAGGGTGAGCTGGACGATCGGCAGTGTTGGGTTGGTTTGACCGCAGGTCGGGAAGATGCTCGACCCGGCGACGAACAGATTATTCAGTCCGAACACGGCGCAATTTTTATCGACAACCCCCTTATCCGGCGTGTCTGCCATGCGCGTCGTGCCCATATGGTGAAAGCCGGCGCCGAGCCATCGATCCTCGCCGACTTGCGGCACCGGGTTGGCATCGTCGAGCAGCCAATCGGCCAGTTTGACGTTGCCGATTTTTCGCTCCGCCATATAGCGGCCCACGCCGATCACCATATGCTTGATGGTGTGACGATCCAACTCGTTGATCTGCCAGTCGAGGGCAGCGCGGCGCATGCCGAATTTATCGGTTTCGTCGGCCAATGAGACCCGGCTG
This sequence comes from Alphaproteobacteria bacterium, assembly GCA_013003285.1. Classification (GTDB taxonomy): domain Bacteria; phylum Pseudomonadota; class Alphaproteobacteria; order UBA6615; family UBA6615; genus JABDJY01. The sequence continues at coordinate 15,586 of JABDJY010000486.1, forward strand.
TCTGGGTTGGGTTGTTGTTCGCTCGAGACCCGAATATAGCCGCCGGTGAAGACATTGGCCGGGCAGGCGCCGTCGAAAAAGCTGCGCGCAAAACCCCGCGTGTCATCGTCGTTGCAAAACAAACTGTGCTTCGCGCGGCTAATCAATCCGCGCGGTACATCGGTTAGCGGACCCATTCGCAGGCCGGCATTGGCGATTTTTTGTTTGGCCATGAAGGCCGGGGTCGGCGCGAAATGGGTTTCCTCCCCCTCTTTGAACGGCCAATCGCTACGTTTAGCCGAATAAATACCGCCCCAAGCGTGGAAATGATCCATGAAATGGCGGCCCACGAGATCGCGCGCATTGCCGATACCGTTGGGCATTTGGCTGCGGAAATTGAGCATCATGCGCGGTGTCTCGATGCCGCCCATGGCCAGCACGAAGGCCTTGCCCGCGAATGTGTGTTTAGCCGTTGTATCGGCGTAGTTCGAGCAGTGAAACTCGGTCACGCGATTGCTCGCCTCGGTCAGGCGGACATCGGTGAGGTTGGCGTTTAAGAACAAATCGATCTTGTCGCTGGCCTTTAGCGCGTCGAGATACTTTTCGCCGAAACGGACCGGCGGGCTGAACTGGAACTCCACATGGCTGAAGTCGTCTTCGGCTTGCGCGACTGGCGTGTCGGCGAAGGTCGACGGGATTTCCAGAATTTTCGCGGCGCGTTCCAAATGGCGGTCGAGGTCCGGTTTGCGGATCGGCCAGCCTGAATTTGGAATATGTTCATGGCCGACAAAGTCCCACGCGTCGAAGGTGCGGCACCATCCGGCCCAATGGTTCGATGTGCCGCCGAGAAACCGCAGCCGTGCGAAATCGAGATCAAAATAGGCGCGGCCAATAATCGGCCCTTTGTAGACATCCGATGAGCGCTCGGAAGATTCCTGGCCACCGGCTTCCAACAGCAGGATGCGTTGACCGCGCGCCGCCAGATCGATCGCCAGGGTGATACCCGCCACCCCACCGCCGGCGATACAGACATCGTAGCCGGTACGCGCTTCGCCGGCGGGAATTTCGTTGAGATCGAAAATCATCGCAGCTGTTCCGGGTTCGACTTCGAAACCTGCGAGCGCCGTACGATCCAGCCATTGACCAGCAACAAATCATCGTCGCTTTCGCTGGACGCGGCGGCCGGGCGCGGGACAAAGGCGGTCCGCAGACCGACCAAAGCGGCCATGAGCAGCGATATGAATGAGCGGCGTTTCATGATTTGTCTCCCGTCGGCGGTGTTTGTCTCAAGGCGATCCGTAGAGTGCAGCGCGCGCTTTCGCGAGCGCTTCGGGGCGATTTTCGACCGCGTCCCGGCGCACATAGTCGCCGGAGTAAATGGTGCGGCCGGCGGCTTCGCTGGCGATGACGTCGATCTCTTCTCGCAGCGGAATATACTGTTCGCGAAACTGTTCGCTACTGTCCAAATCCGCTTCCAGCGCCGAAAAGGCGTAGGTGTGGATAATCGTCGGTTTGACCTCGTTGAAGATGTATTCGCGCAGCGCCGGTTTATCGTTCCATAGGGTACGCGCAACAGTGCCGTCGATCAGGCCGGCCAGGTCGAATATTTCCAACTCGGTGAAAAACAATGTGGCGCCCACATCCTGTAAGAGGATCGACGGGTTCTCGACCCCTAGTGCCGCTGCCGCTTTGTTGTAGCGCTCGCCATAGCGCTCCGAAATTTGCGTGAACGGTATGGTCGGCTCGTCATAGAAGCGGGTGAATCTGAACTGGTGCACCAGGATCGACGAGATGGCCAACACCGCGACGATGGCAAGTGCCGGCAACCGCGGGGTGTAGAACCGCGATTGCAGCATGGTGTCGCCGGCGACCCAGATCAGCGCAAATAGGGTGGGATAGAATAGCACCGTAAAGGGCGTACCGAACCGAAACTCAGGCATCCAATCGTTCGGTAGCAATAGGAAGGCGAGGAACGCCAGGAGCGTGGCGCCGGTCATGAATATCAGCGGCGCCAGCGCGCGCTTCGCCACGAGGCAGAGGATAAAAGTTACCGCTAAAACGCCGATCGCCAACCAGGAAAATCCGAAGGGCCCGGCAAAAAGGCTCAGCGCCTTCTCGATCACCGGATCTTCCAAGCGGATGATTTCGAGGATCCGGCTCAGGCCCGGGGTGCCCTTTGCATAATAGGTGTTGGGCAGCAGACTGCCGAAGTAAACCAGGGCCATACCCTTATAGGCGATGACGGGAATGGCCAGCGCACCGACATAGGCCAGGCTCGTTCGCACAATGGTTTGCGCAAATGCCCGGTCACGAACCGTTTGTATAAAAATTGCGGCCGGGAAAAGCGCGGCGAATATCACCCCGTCGGGCCGGGTCAGGGTCGCCGCCGCGGCCAGTAGGCCGGCGAGGATGGCGAGGCGCCATGATAAGCGGTCGAGGCTCACCACGCAGAGATAGGCCAGCGCCATGACCTCGAATCCATAGAGCGCGTTTTCCAACCCCGACACGCCCCAAACGACAAAGGCGGTATTCAGCGCCAGGAATAGCATCGCCACGCTGCCGAATAGCCGCGAGCCGGTGATGCGTTGCACGATCTGGAAGCCGAAGAAAAGCGTGCCGAAACTGAACGCATGGCCGAGCAGCTTTGCGTACAATACGGGCACTTGCGAATTCAGCCAGAATCCCGGCACGAACATCAGCGTCCACAGCGGGTTGGAAAACCCTTCCACCGGCACTTTGCCCGGCTGGGATACAAACCCGGCGCCATCGGCGAGGTTGCGGGCATAGGCGAACGAGATCAGCGCGTCATCGACGATCCACGCCGACAGCGGAAACGCCGCGACGGCGAACGCCACGAACGGCACGATGCAGAATAGCAACGAGGTCGAAAAGCTGGGGCCTTGCGTCGCCGGCTCGTGGAGCATGAAATCCGTCGTTTGCAGCCTAAGTCTTTGGGACTCAAGCATTGAATCCCACTCATACTACTAACTACGTGGTCATAAAAAACTATAAACAAATTTACCAATCACGCCTTTTTGCGCGCTGCTGGTGCGGCGGATAGCCCCTAAATCCCCTCCACGGCGGTTGCCTGGCGGGCCAGGCTTTGGATGGCCTGGGCCCAGATGGCGTCGCCGGAGACACCGTTGGCGCGCATTTCGCGCAAGGTCAGCGGGTTGTCGCGTTTGGCCAGGCGCTTGCCCGATGGGTCGGTGAGCAACGGCGTGTGGTGCCATTCCGGCGTATCGAGGCCGAGCAGGTCCTGTAGCAGACGGTGCACATGGGTCGAATCGAACAGATCGACGCCGCGGGTAACCAGGGTCACCCCCTGCGCCGCGTCGTCGATGGTGACCGCCAGATGATAGCTGGTGGCGATATCCTTACGGGCCAGAACCACGTCGCCGAGCAGCGCGGCCAGCACCTGTTGTTCGCCCTGGGTGCGTTCATGCCAGGTGAGGTCGCCGGCGATCTCCAGCGCCTTGGTCACGTCGAGGCGCAAGGCATAGGGCGTGCCCGCATCGATACGCGAGGTGCGCTCGCTGTCGGCGACGCCGCGGCAGATGCCGGGATAGATCGGGCCATAGGCGCTATGGCTGTGCGGCGCCCCGGCGGAGCCGTTGATCTCAGCCAAGATATCCTTGCGGGTGCAAAAACAGGGGTAGAGCAGGCCCATATCGCTGAGCTGGTCCAGCGCGGCCTGGTAGGCCGCGCCCCGTTCCGACTGGCGCATCACCGGTTCGGCCCACGATATGCCCAACCAGGCGAGGTCTTCATAGATGGCGTCTTCGAATTCGGCCTTGTTGCGGCCGCCATCGATATCTTCGATGCGCAGGACAAAGTTACCACCCGGGCGGTTGGCCAGACGCCAGGCGAACAGGGCTGAATAGGCGTGCCCCAAATGCAGATGGCCCGACGGCGAGGGGGCGAAGCGGGTTACGATCTCGGGCGATGGCTCGGAAGTTTCGGTCACGGCTGCCTCTAACATACTCATTTGGTTCGGCTTCCCACGTGGGGCCGAATGACCTACCTATCATGCGATGAAAACGCGCAAACGCATAGAAGCAGGACTGAGCGAACTGGCGGCGCTCGACCCCCGCATGGGCGTGCTATGGGAAACCGCCGGCACACCGGCGACCCGGGCGCGCAAGCCGGGCTATGGCACATTGCTGCGAATCATCGTTGGGCAGCAGCTCTCGACCAAGGCCGCGGCATCGATCTGGCAGCGTTTGGAAGATGCCGATGTGACGGGCGAACCGGCGAATTTTCTCGCCCGTTCCGATCCCGAGCTGCGCAGTTTCGGTTTGAGCCGGCAGAAGATCGCCTATGGAAGGGGACTAGCCGAGGCGGTCGATGGCGGAACTTTAAATTTCGCCCGCATGGGCCGCATGTCCGACGAAGATGCCATTGATGCGCTGGTCGAACTTAAAGGTATCGGACGCTGGAGCGCGGAAGTCTATTTGCTGTTCGCGCTTGGCCGGGCCGATATAATGCCGGCCGACGATCTGGCGTTGGTCGTTTCAGCGGGCTGCCATTTGGGTGACGGCGAGCGCTGGACCCCGGCGCAGCTCCGTGCCGAAGCTGAAAAGTGGCAGCCTTGGCGCAGCGCGGCGGCGCGGCTGTTGTGGCACGCCTATAATATCGAAGCGATTTAACGTCGTACCCAGAGAGGACAGTCACTATGGCCGAACCAACCACACTCAGCGGGCCGAGTTTCGCGCCGGCGTCGGGCGGTCCGGCCAAACAGTTGGTGATCCTGCTACACGGCGTCGGCGCCAATGGTGACGATCTTATCGGTCTGGCGCCCATGCTGTCGCAGGTCTTGCCCGACGCCGAATTTCTTTCACCCAACGCGCCCGAGCCCTGCGATATGGCGCCCTCCGGCTACCAATGGTTCAGCCTACAGGACCGCAGCCCCGGACCCATCGAGGCCGGCGTGCGGGCGGCGGCGCCGTTGGTCGATCAGTTCATCGACGATCATTGCGCGGCGCGGCAGCTTGCACCCGACCGCGTCGCGCTGTTCGGCTTCAGCCAGGGTTGCATGATGTCGCTGTTCGTCGGTTTGCGACGGCCGACGCCGCTGGCGGCGATTTTGGGCTATTCCGGTGCCTTGGTCGCGCCGGAAAAACTGGCCAGTGAGGTGGTTAGCCGACCGCCGGTGTTGCTGGTGCACGGTCAGGACGATCCGGTGGTGCCGCACCAGATGTTTACCGCCGCCCAAGCCGGTCTCACATCGGCGGGGGTCGAGGTGCGGAGCCTCAGCCGGCCCGGCCTCGGCCACGGTATCGACGAAGCGGGTATCCACGCCGGCGCAGCAATGCTGCAGTCGGCCTTTATGGCTTAAATTTTAAATACAAGCGCAAGCGCTTCAACGTCTTGTGATTTCTATTAAATTTTGCCCGAAGCGGATAATTCCCTTAGACTGTTCTTCAAATGTTGCAGATTGCTCGGGGAGACGCCCCCATGCCAGCAGCGTTAGAGAGCTGCCCGACGCTCGTCCTCAACGCCGACTTCCGGCCGCTGAGTTACTTTCCTTTGTCCATTTGGCCGTGGCAGGACGCGGTGAAGGCGACCCTATCGGGCCGGGTCAACACGGTTGCCGAATATGATCGGGTGATCCGCTCACCGAGCATGGAAATCGCGCTGCCCAGCGTGGTGTCTTTGAAGGAATATATCAAACCGGCCGACCGGCCCGCCTTCACCCGCTTCAATGTTTTTCTGCGCGACAAGTTCACCTGCCAGTATAGCGGCCAACGCCTGCCGGCCCACGAGCTGACCTTCGACCATGTCATTCCGCGCTCGCGCGGCGGACGGACCAATTGGGAAAACGTTGTCACCGCGTCGAGCGAGTATAATCTGCGAAAAGCCAACCGCACCCCGGAGCAGGCGGGCATGACCCTGCGTCACAAGCCGCGCCGGCCAAACACCTGGGAGCTGTTGGAAAATGGCCGCTCGTTCCCGCCCAACTATCTGCACGAAAGTTGGCGCGATTATCTCTATTGGGATACCGAGCTCGACCAGTAGGATTTTTTGGGCTTAGATTCTAAGCCGCAACTCTGTATCAACAACGCTGTATAGACCCCTGGCGCGATAACCCTGCGAGGCCGGTAACGGCTGGAGTGAGAATTTGTATACCCCGGAGAGTCCCATTGGCGCCGGCGACCGAGCCCCTGATTTCAGCCTGCCCGACCGCACCGGTGCGCCGATCAACCTTTACACCAAGGTCGGTGGCGGTACGCCGCTGCTTATATTCTATCCCGATCTGACGCGGTTTTCCGCCGAGGCGGCGCAACTGCAAAATGCGCTGGGCCGGGTGTCGCCGGGCGAGATGGATTTATTCGCCATTGTGGGTGCCTCCGCCGACGCTCTGCCCGAAATACAAAATGGTTCCGGCGGCAGGATGTTCGTAGTCGCCGATCCGGCGGGCCAGACCGCAAAAGCGTATGGATTTTCCGCTGGTGCCGGGACCTTGGCGCTACGCTTTGATCCCAACCTGCGGCTGACCGCGCTGCGCGCCGCTGGCGCCGACGCCGTCGCACACTATGTCGAACGCCATCTTGAACAATCGGCGGACAAAGCCCCGGCGCGGCTGGTGTCGACCCTGGCACCGGTTTTGATCGTGCCCCATGTGTTGAGCCCGGATTTTTGCCGCGAGCTCATCGAGCTTCATCACGCCGGCGGTAACCACGAAAGCACCGTGACCTACAATAAGGACGGCCAGGACGTCCGCGAGGTTCACCCCGACCAAAAAAGCCGGTTCGACCATGTGGTCAACGACAGAGATTTGGCGCGACGCCTAACCGAGGCCTTCGGCCGACGCCTCAACTTTGAAATCGAAAAGGCCTTCCAGTTCCGCGTCGCCGCCCATGATGGTTTCGTCATCACCCGTTATAACGCCGCGACCAATGGTCATTTTAGTTTGCACCGGGACAATGTGTCGCCGACCACCGCGCATTTTCGTTTTGCTGTCACCTTGAACCTAAACTTCGGCGACTATGACGGTGGCTGCCTGCGGTTCCCCGAGTACGGGGCCGATCTCTACGCGCCGGAAACCGGTGGCGCGATCGTGTTTTCGTGCTCGAATTTGCACGAGGCAACTCCGGTCACATCGGGCTCGCGCTATGCGTTGCTGACGTTTTTGTTCGGCGCCGCCGAGGCGCAGCAACTCAAAAGCGCCAGCCCGTCAAACGCGGGTTGATAGCCAAATCGCCAGCCGCGATCCGGTCTTGATGGCCTGCGAGAGGACCGGATAGGCCCCGGCGGGTTCTTCGCCCCTATCGGCGCTGTCGTCACCGCTAATGTGGTCGAGGCCGATATTCTTGTGCTCGATCTCGTCGCGGCGGAACTCGTCGATGACGTCGCGCAGCTCGCTTTCGGCCTCGCCGAGCTGCTCGGACTGCGCCGCATAATGCTCTTCGATCACTTCTTCAACGGCGACGGTGCAGGCCATCGCGGCGCGCTCGCCCATCATCGCCGTAGCCACACCCAAGGCATAACCCGCCACATGCCAGACCGGGGTCAGCGCGGTGGGCCGGACCCGGCGGTCGACGACCATGCGGTCGAAGGTGTCGAGATGACGCTGCTCCTGCTCGGCCATGGCGCGAATGGCGTCGCCGACGGGGCTGTCGCCGAGTACGGCGAGCTGGCCTTCATAGATGCGCGCGGCGCCATATTCGCCCGCATGATCGACCCGGATCATCCGCTCGATCTGGGTCTGCGGATCCGGGTCGCCGTGCAGGCGATTGGCGATTTGGCGCGGCGTGTCGCTGTCTTTTTCCATGAACCGATTGTAGCGGGCCGGCGGCCCTATAGAAACAGTTTCAAGACAACGAAGCCGGCGACCAACAATATGCAGAATGCCAGCACAACCCACGGCAGGAAGCGCTCGACGAAGCGGCGGATTGGCTGGCCGAAATACCACAGCAGCGCGGCGACGATAAAAAAGCGCAAGCCGCGCGAGACCAGCGAAGCGACCCCGAACACCACCGGATCCAAATTTGTCACGCCGCTGGCAATGGTAATCACCTTGTAGGGGAAAGGTGTGATGCCGAAGAAGGCGACAATCCAGGCGCCGGCCTCGTTATAGCGCTCGGTAAAGCGGGTGAAGGCTTCATCGAAATGATAGAAGTCGATGATCGGTTGACCGATTGTGTCGAACAGCAGGGCGCCAATGGCATAGCCGAGAAACCCGCCCATAACCGACGTGACGGTACATATGCCCGCCAGCATCCAGGCCCGTTCGCGCACCGCCAGGATCATCGGGATCAGCAATATGTCGGGCGGGATGGGGAAAACCGAGCTTTCGACGAAGGCCACCGCCGCCAGGGTCCACACCGCATGGCGCGTGGAACCCAGCTGAAGCGTCCAATCGTACAACCCGCGTAACATGGCCCCGGCCCTTAATTATCGGCGATTATCGGCGAATCCGCACAGGCCCTGTAACAGGCGCGCGCGCGCTGTGTCCATATTTTGCCGGCTTTTAGCGGCCAAGCGCGTTGTTCTCGTTGACGCCGCGCGACGACACCACTAATTCTTTGCGCGCCTTGCTGTGCGGGTGTGGCGGAATTGGTAGACGCGCGGGATTCAAAATCCCGTTCTGGCAACAGAGTGAGAGTTCGAGTCTCTCCACCCGCACCATTGACCTTGATCATTTCGCACATCATCCGAAGTTGGTTGTATCGCCTCATCGCTCTTCGAGAGCGTCTATGAGCCGGGATGAATCGACGAAATGCACCAGACGCGCCATGCGCAGATGACCCGGCACCGGCACAAGAGCCGGCTGATGGTGGTCGCGCTATTGGGGGCGATTACCGCGGTGCTATTGCTGAGCGCTAATCTTCTGGCCGGTCCCAATGGCATCATAGTCGCCGCGGCCTTGGTTGTCGCCGGTATCTTGTCGGCCCAGCGCGTGGCGCCGGCCTTCGTCATGCAGCTGTTCAACGCTAAGCGTATCGAGCCGCACGATTGGCCGGAGGCTTATAATACGGTCAATGCGCTCCGGCTGCGCGCCGAGCTCGACGATATGCCCCAGCTCTATTGCCTACCGGGCGCCAGGATGATGGCGTTTTCGACCGGCTCGAAGGACGAACCGGTGATCGCGCTGTCCATGGGGGCGCTGCAGCATCTCTCGTCGCGCGAGTTGCATGGCATCGTCGCCCATGAACTGGCCCATGTGGCGTCCGGCGATATGACCCTGCTGATGATGTCGGAAGTGATGGCACGGCTGACCCGCACCTTCGCCACCCTGGGTTTGTTGCTGGCGATCTGGCTGGCCATCGCCAGCGAGGTGCGGGTGCCGGTCGTTACAATCATCATCCTGGCGGCGGCGCCGACCGCCGTTTCGTTGCTGCAACTGGCACTCTCGCGAAACCGCGAATATGACGCCGATGATTATGCCGCCGAGCTGACCGGCGATCCGGCGGGACTGGCCTCCGGGCTGCAGAAAATAGAGCGCGAGCAGGCGGCCCTCTGGCGGCGTCTCTTCCAGCCCTATGTGCGCGGCGAAATGCCGACCTTATTGCGCACCCATCCTCGAACGATAGATAGGGTCAATCGGCTTCTCGCGCGCGCTGACGCAACCGATAATAAATAAACTCGCTGGCACCTTCGATCCTGTTGCGATTCCACAATAAGAAAACTAGGCTGCGGCGGTGATCTGAATGTCGGCGTATCAATGCCGGCTGGGTTCGAGGGGGAGGCGGCGCGGTCAACGCGCCCGTTTTGACGCACGATGGAAATGCAGAACAGTTTCACCGTCCCGGCGGACATTGCGACGGCGTGGGACGTTCTGATGGACGTGCCGCGGATTGCGCCCTGCATGCCGGGCGCCGAGCTGACCGAAGTGGTTGATGAGAGCCATTTCAAGGGCAATGCAAAATTGCGTGTCGGGCCGGTGCAGTTAAGGTTCGCCGGCGAAGCCGAACTGACCGACGTGGACCCTGAAGCGCGCACGGCGCGGGTTAGCGCAAAGGGTAACGACACCAAGGGGCGCGGGGCGGCGCAGGCTGACGTGACCTTTTCCCTGGTCGAAGAGGGCGCCAGCACTCGTGTCGATATCAATACCGACCTCAACCTGACCGGCTCGGTGGCTCAATATGGCCGTGCGGCGGGGCTGATTAACGAGATCGCGGCGCAAATCATCGCCGAATTCGCGAAGAATTTGGAAGGCCAGTTGTCACCGGCGGCGCCGGCGGACGGCACGGTCCCGGCGGACGCAGACGCACCTGCAGCGGCGCCCGTGGCCGATAACAGTATTTCCGGCATCAGCCTGTTTTTCCGCGCGCTCGGTGCCATGATCCGCCGCTGGTTCGGCGGTGGCCGCGCAAGCTGAACGGAGACTTACAATGAAACCTGGACCCTTCGTTTATCATGATCCGACGAGCGTCGCCGATGTGGTGGCGCTGCTCGCCCAGCATGAGGATGCCAAGCTGTTGGCCGGCGGCCAGTCGCTGATGCCCATGCTGAATATGCGCTTCGTCGTGCCCGATCATGTGATCGACCTTAACGGCGTCGCCGATATGAGCGGCGTGAGCGATACCGGCGACGGGCTGGCCATCGGCGCCATGACCCGGCAGGTCGAACTCGCCGGCTCGGAGATCATCGCCGCGAAGCTGCCGATCCTGCAGGAAGCCCTGTCCTTCGTCGGTCACTTCCAGACCCGCAATCGGGGCACTATCGGCGGTAGCCTGTGCCATCTCGATCCGGCGGCGGAAATGCCCACGGTGATGGCGGCCTGTGATGCGGTGCTGACCGTCGCCGGTCCCGATGGCACTCGCGAAGTCGCCTTCGCAGAATGGCCGCTGGCCTTCATGATGGCCAATTTGGCGCCCGATGAATTGCTCACCCAGGTGCGTATTCCCTATTGGCGCGAACCGCATGGCTACGCCTTCGTCGAGTTCGCTCGCCGCCACGGCGATTTCGCCATTATCGGCGTCGCAGCCTTGTTGGCGGTCGAGGGCGGCAAGATTACCCGCGCTTCCGTTGCGGTCGGTGGCGCCGACGTGCAGCCACTTCGGCTGGCCGATGTGGAAGCG
>JABDJY010000466.1 GCA_013003285.1 Alphaproteobacteria bacterium
CGTCGTCACCAATGGACATGGCGGCGCGATTCACCTTGGTTGGAAGGCCGGCGCAGGAATTATTTTGACGCTGATTGTTGTCGCCATTGGTCTCAGTTTGGTTTGGCTCGCTCAGGCCAAATCGGAATGATCATAATAATACCCGAAGAGTGCAGAAATTTTGGAAGCAAGCAAAACCAGCTTGCTGTTTCGGCATGTTGGGTGTCTGTTCGTTTTGACGCAATAACCTCGCTCCATAAGTGTCGCGCTTCTGCCAAGCGACCTTCCTCAACCAGCGCCTTGGCAAGGTTCAGCGTTACGTCGCCAATCTCCGGCAGATCGTGGTGAGCCCTCTGCTGTGGCGACCGCATACAACTACTTCAGAGCACCAGTTTTATGAATCACGGCAAACGGTTTGAGACGACGCGCTCGACGGCTTCTCCAGAATGGTCCGAGCCGCCCGAGCTTGAGGTGGTGATAGAGATTGCGAAGGGCAGTTTTCTCAAGCGCGGTTCCGCAGGCCAAATCGATTTCGTCTCTCCACTGCCATGTCCCTTCAACTATGGATCGGTGCCACAACTTCTAGGCCTGGAAGGCGATTTGCTTGATGCGGTTGTTTTGGGGTCTCGCCGGCCGCGCGGCGCCCGGTTCACCATCCAAGCACGCGGCAGCGTTATATTGACCGATCGCGGGATGAGCGACGACAAACTCATCTGCTCAGACCACCCTTTGAGTCTCTCCGACCGCCAGAAAGTACTGCGATTTTTCCACGTCTATGCCAAATGCAAAGGCTTTTTGAACTTCTATCGCGGCCAACCCGGGCGTAACGCTTGCGACGGCTGGTGCGACGCGCGCGACGCGCTAAAGCGCGCACGGCCGAAAGACGCTGCTTGGCAGAAACCGCCTATCGGGTTTTAGCCCCTGGCCAGATTAGCGACGGAGCTCTTTTGGGAACGAGCAGTTGTTTAAAATCCTAGTCACTGCTCCCGTCGCCGAACTAGTCGGCCGCCCCTCAACATTGTTTCGCCAGGTTATGGCAGCTACTGTCTTTTCGCCAACCGGGCTTCATCTGGGGCATGTCTGATTAAATGTCCCGATTACGAGCGCTGCTTTTAGATCTTCACCTCGTTGGTATAGCCCGAGTCACCCTCGCTATTGCGCGCCTTAACGCGGTACTTAAATGTGCCCGAGCCGGGCTCGTCGACATCGCCGTTGGCGTTCACGCCAACTGTCCAGACCTCGGCCGTCGACCATGAGCAGGCCTTGTTGCGGCCCTTGCCTGTTTCTTCACAGCGCTCGATGACAAACGCATCCTCGTTGCCCGAATTGTCGGACCAGGAGAGGGTCACGGTCTTGATCCTGTTTTTGCCCTTGCCTGTACTCTGGACCGAAGCCGTCAGGTTGGACGGCGCCGTCGGTGCCTGGTTGGCTGCCGTTACCGTTACCGACTGGCTGGTGCTGCTGCTGGCGCCATCATCGTCGGTCACGGTCAGCGATACCGTGCGGGTTCCCGCCGAAGCATAGGCGTGGCTCGGGTTCTGTGCGCTCGACGTTCCGCCGTCACCGAAGTTCCACGACCATGAGGCTATGCTGCCGTCGCTGTCTGAGGAGGCGTCGGTGAAGTTCGCCGTCAGGTCCGACGTAGAGGACGTGAAGGCCGCCGTTGGGGCCTGGTTGGCTGCCGTTACCGTTACCGACTGGCTGGTGCTGTTGCTGGCGCCATCATCGTCGGTCACCGTCAGCGATACCGTGCGGGTTCCCGCCGAAGCATAGGTGTGGCTCGGGTTCTGTGCGTTCGACGTTCCGCCGTCACCGAAGCTCCACGACCAGGAGGCTATGCCGCCATCGCTGTCTGAGGAGGCGTCGGTGAAGGTTGCCGTCAGGTCCGACGTGGAGGCCGTGAAGGCCGCCGTTGGGGCCTGGTTGGCTGCCGTTACCGTTACCGACTGGCTGGTGCTGCTGCTGGCGCCATCATCGTCGGTCACGGTCAGCGATACCGTGCGGGTTCCCGCCGAAGCATAGGTGTGGCTCGGGTTCTGTGCGCTCGACGTTCCGCCGTCACCGAAGTTCCACGACCACGAGGCTATGCTGCCGTCGCTATCGCTCGAAGTGTCCGTGAAATTAGCGGTCAGCCCGTTGGTGCTGTGGCTAAAGCCCGCCAGCGGTGGGACATTGGGCGGCGGTGCGGTGTTCACCGAGCCGAGCAGATAATATTGGCCGAGGCTGCCATAGTCACTGTAGGCAATCGACGAATCGTCGACGCCGGAGACAAACAGATAATAAGTGCCGGCGGCGAGGCTGGTGGAAATCTGCGCATCCGGGGTGCCGTTCAGATCGTCGGCCGCAACGGTGGCGCCTGACGCGTCGCGCAACTCGAGCCGAATATCGAGATTGCCAACTTCCGGCCTGCCACTCGAATTCGGGATGTCCGGTGCGTTTAACGCCTCGATTAACAGCGCACCACCATTGGTCTGGAAGGCGAATACATCGACATCTGACGCGGTCTCGATCAGGCCCCAATCGTCGATTGTGCCGTCGCTCACGATGAGCGTACTGGCGGTGCCGGTGCTGTTGCCGTGATCATCGGGCTCGTCACCGAGTAGTCCTGTGATAATGGCGATATCGTCCTGTAACTGGCTGGCGCCGGAATACTCGCCCTGGCTCCATTGGGTCATGTTGGTGTAATAGCCGACGCCCATGATCGGACCCCACGATGTCGCGCCCGAGCCGTGGCCCGTGTAATAGGACTGGCTTCCAGTGCCATCGTGGGATAGCGCCAGATTGTGCCCCATCTCGTGCGAGGCCGCTTCCGCCACATATTTCGGTAATCCGCCGCCCAGATTGTTGTAATAAACGAATGCGGGCGAATAAACCGTGTGATAATTCGAGCGGCCGAAGACATTCACATAAGCCACGCCGCCGGCGGTCGAATAGGGCATGGTAACGCTGTTTTGATCGACGTTTCGGGTGATGAGCACACGCCCGGTATAGCGGTCGAAAGCGCCCGGGTCTTCGGTGGTCACATCGACGTCGAATGGCGCGAAATCTTCGGCGACGCGCAGCCAGATATCGCAAATATCAGCCGCCTCGCTTACGCTCACGTCGTTGTAATTGCTGTCACGGCTGTAGGGATAGGTCTGGTACGGCCCGCCGCCCCACGCGGTACCGCTCGGCACCTCTCCACCATCGAGGTCGAGAAAAAGGACGTTCGCTGAACCCGGCTTGCTATGCAGGATCGCTACGCCGCTCGTCTGCACCGGCGCGCCGTCGCAGATATTATTGAGCGATCCCGCCCCATCCTGGTCGTAAAGCGGGATCTGGTCAGGGTCCACATCGGCGCCACTATCATCGGGCAAAATGCTATCGACGTAGAAAATCCCGCCATTGTCGTCAACGTCAAGGAATTCGACATCGCGTTCGCTGAAGCTGAAGTCTTGCAACCATCCGAGCGCTCGCCCGCGGGCTTGCGGTGGCAGCGACTCCAGGCGATTGCGAAACCGGCCGGGTGGCAGCTCGTTGATAAAGGCCGGCGCATCGAGCCCAAATTGCCGTGCCTCCTGGCCGGTGTCACTGGAGCGACCTTGCGCGGATGCATTCCCCGGATTGAAAGCAAGCAGGCCCACAATAGCGAAGGAAACGGCCACTCCTAATGTCTTTCTGCTCAATCCTCGGCTCATCGCGAATTTCCTTACCTATCATGGATAATATTCAATATTTCTGGTGTTCGCCGTTGTTGGCGCTGCGCGCTTATGTGACGTAATTTACCGTCGCGGGGTTAACGCTCGGTTACGGGAGGGGGTTAAGAGCAACACAATGTAAAATAATAGATTGAATTTTATGCGGAAATTTATAATATAAATTTTATATAATCGGTAAAGATTGATGTTTTTTATTCAATATATAATTATCTATATTTAGAACGGGCATAGTGCACCAAATATCGCGCTCATGGCAGCGATCGTGCCCGGAGGTTAAAACTTTCGCCCCTCGATAACGTGATATTGGCACAAGTTTTGGACCGTCTTGGCGCGACGGTTTTCGGCCTTAGGCGGCGCGGGTCATCACCAGGGCCGACGCTGTAACCATACCGTCAAGAGAGCCGCCACAAACCCGCCAATACCATCGGCGATCACGTCGGACGTACTTGCGTCTCTGCCGGGGACAAAGCTTTGGTGAAATTCGTCACTCACGCCGTAGGCAAAGACGAAGACCGATACCAGCAGCACGCGGCGAATAGAGCCCAGCGTATAAGGCAGACGCGCAAACGATAAAAAACACGCCAGAATACCAAAAGCCACAGCATGAGCGATCTTGTCGCCAAAATCGAATGCTAGTGCTTGTGGTAAGCTTGGCTGCGAGGATAGGAAATAGAGCACGCCCATCCAGACTAAAACAACCGGCCAAGCCATCAGGTGGCCGTAACCTCGGCTATTCACGGCAATTTTCCTCAACAGGTTTTCGGCGTTTGCTTGCAGCTCGTATCCGCGAAAAGGTGATCTTGCCGGTAGGCGGGTCCTAACGCCAGGATTGGCTGAAACGTTTGACCGATTTGGTATCGAGAAAATCGGTTCAATACCGGGCGCGCCGTTTTAAGCAGCTGGGAATACTTCGCGACTGTCATTCGAGGTAACAAAGGCAAGTTTTACGTCGTCAAAAAGCGTCTCTCGCTTGCCCATAGCACGGCACAGGTCAAACGTCCGCTGGCATAGGCGCCGGTATCCACGCCAATCCGGTTGGCTAAGTTTTCCGCCTCGCTTTTGATCGAGTGGCCATGGACCACAACGGCGCCAAAATCGCTCTTATGGGCCAAGAATTCTTCGCGGATCCACATCAAATCATGAGGATCTTGGCTTTCTAGGGAAACGCCAGGCTTTACTCCGGCATGGGCGAAAAAATAATCGCCTTCGCGGTGACTCAGTGACAACGCACGCAGAAATGCCAGGTGGGCTTCCGGTAGGCGGTCGCGTAACTGGTCCTGCACTTCGGCTGCACGGTCTTCGATATTGTATTTACCAGGTGAGGCCACCCCATAGCTCGACAAGGTCTCGCCACCACCGTTTGCCAGCCAACCCGCGCCCAGCGAGGTATCTTCGAGAAATCGCAGAAGATAGGATTCATGGTTACCGATCAGACAGAAGCGTTCGAACCCGGTTGGTGGATCGTTTAGAAGATGTTCAATGACGCCGTACGAATTATCACCGCGGTCGATATAGTCGCCCAGACAAACGATTATCTGTCGCTCGGCGCCCACGCGTGCAGCATCGCGTTCTATTTTTGCTTCCAACTGCTGTAGTAAATCCAAACGGCCATGGATGTCGCCAATGGCGTAGACAATCGTTCCCGCCGGCACAAACGACGGCGCCAGGTCGTGGGCCGTGTGTTGGCGGTTTCCGAATAACCAACCCAACATTGCCGAAATCACCTCTCAAAGCAGGCCCGATATTAGGCCTCCCGGTCCCGTGCAGGAATCCAAGTATCCTTGGTTGACGCTATAATATGGCATGGGCGGATCCGATCGCTAGTTTTCAGTTGATTGGCATCGGATGTGATGTCGATCGCACCCATCTCCGCGCGCGCATCTTCTACGTTGACGCTCACTGACCGGTGTCGTGATTGGTTCACTGATCTCGCCAACGCGCATCTTAAAGCTTTCGAACACCTCACCGAAAAACAAGATAGTCTGGTGCTCAACTGCGGCTATGGCCACGGCACGAGCGTGCGTGAAGTGATCGCGGCTGTAAAAAAAAGTATCGGGGGTCGATTTTCCCGTGCACATGGCGCCGCGGCGTGCCGGTGATCCACCAATCCTTGTCGCAGAGAACGCGCGCATCCGAGAGGCGCTTAGCTGGCAACCTCGATACGACGATACCGACGTCATCGTACGCACCGCGCTCAATTGGGAACGCCAACTCGCGGTGGTTTCAGGCTAGGCCTTTATGGCTTTGCGACGAATTCTGTAGCTATTGGCGATGCGCCAATTCATATCGCCCCGCGTAGACGCAATTCTGCCCTAACGTCTAAATGACAGCCTGCACCTATAGGCCTCTTAAGCTTGCGCGGTCTCTAACGTGGCCGATATCTCGCAGTTAGCGACCAACTGCAACTATAGAAATCAAGCCGACAGTTCGCGTGCCAGTCATTCGATTTTGACGGCGACGGCTAGGCTCTTGAATTTTTTGACGTTCAAAATCGATATAAACCCATCCTTGTAAGAGCGATCGAGATCGCGTTCGCGTTGGGAAATATTGCCAGAAGTGTTTTCGACAGCATCTAGTTGCGCGGCTGCATGAATCTCTCGGTAATGCTGCAGGACTGCGCGTTTTCGTTGGAGCTGAATTTGGCAAACGTCGAGAAGGTATTCGAGCGCCGCGCTGCGGATATTGCTCTCAGAGGCGTAACCGTCGGCAACATCTTCGTCTGGCGTCGTGTTTTTACTTGGGTCTAATCCGTGATCGCAGATTTTGGCTGCGTAGGCTTGGCATATTTTTTCCGGCAAAGCTGCGAGTACGCTGTCGATATCGCGTGTTTTTATAAACGCCCGTTTGGCTACCGAGACGGCTTGCAAGTCCGCCTCGACGTCGTGCAAGGCAGCCTGTGCTTGGTCGGGTGGCATCGAGACCAGACCTACAAGTTCATCTTCGTCAGAGCCATCGCGTTCGAACAGTTGTGCAACGACCGACCCGGGGCCAGATCCGCGCGGTTTTAAGTAATCTTGCACCGTCCGGCGGAGCGCTTTTTGTGCCGCACCGCGTTCAGCACCCCGCAGGCGCCGTTGGCGCCATTCGGCATCGGCCATCTTTCGGACCGCGCGCGTCTCCGTTACGCCTTCGGGTGAATAGTCGGCGACCAGGTCGGCGTAGAGCGCGTTATATTCACTCTCGTCCTCCCAGGGCAGCAGCGCCTTGTCGCTATAGGCGCCGTAGCTGAGCGCATTATAACGAGAGAGCGCATAGCTTGATTTCAAAGGGGTGGGCTTTTTTCGTTTGGTCATGGCAATAACTCTCGCAATAGTCTTCGAAAGACAACGTTAGATAGTATTGCCGACCAGTACATACTGCGTCCCGAGTCGCGTCCAGGGGCCCTCAAAAGGCGCCCAAATCTATATACGTTTATGTATATTCTCGTTTGTTCTTATCTGGCGTTATCCTTTATCGCCCAACAAACGAGAGATCTATCGTCGCCATTGTCGGCTGCTTTTAGCGTATCGACAAGCGTCGGTTTTGATCTCAATACGACGCGTTTCACGCCCCACATTTAATTAACGAGCTCAAACGGCCGCCGAGATCAGCGATCATTGGCGTTACTGGTGCGATGGTTTGTATTGATCTCACAGGTGATAATCGAGCCATAGCCCCTAGAGACAACTCTTACAAGTTGCTGTTATATTCTTGTAATGTTCTCTTAAAGTTCTTATTTTTCCATTTAATTATAAAACGAATTTGGATTCTCTGCTCGTGATCGCCCGATAAATCGGCGTTTAAGCCGGTATGTGATTTCAACCAAGCTGTGATTGGAAATCTCCCCGCATTGATCTGATAAAACCAACAACTATAGATACATATGCCTCAACCTCTATTCGATAAACTTGCAAGGTTAGGAGTTGTTTAGGCGCTTCCGACCACCATCGACACCATGATTTGAATTCAGACGGAGCCAGGATGGTTCCGCGAGAAAACTGGAAGGTTTCATGGTATGCTCGGTGGTATCGGTAGGTTATTGCGCAATACTGCACTTGTGGCTGCGTCAACAATATTAATCGCGGCCGCGAGCATCCCAGTTGCTAATGCGGCCCCGGTTCTTCTACCGGGCTATAATACTCATCCGTCCACCATGGCTCTACAGCCTTAATGGCAACGCCTGCTGGCGTCCGCCGCCCTACAGCCCGATAACGCGCAGCCGCTATGGCAAGATTTGCATAACGCCGCCAATGGCCAAGCCCCGATGGGTCAACTCGATATGGTCAACCGCTATTTCAACCGAATTCGTTACGGCGCCGATACCGCTATCTATGGAGCATTCGACTATTGGGCCTCGCCGGCGGAGTTCATCGCTCGGGGCTTCGGGGATTGCGAGGACTATTCGATAGCTAAGTACGTCGCACTACGCGCGTTGGGATGGAGCGCAGATTCTCTACATATTGTGGTAGTCCGCGATCTCAAATGTGCGCTCAATCACGCCGTGCTCGCCGTTAAACTCGAAGGCCAGTGGCTTATTCTCGACAATCGAGCGCCACGTGTTCTGATCGCGGCCGAGGTTCCTTTCTATCAGCCGGTCTATGCTGTGAACGAGAACCAATTGCTCGTTTACCAAAGAGCCTGGCGAACTCATGAAGCATCGGTCGGCGACGAGCGCGAACGCGCCGCCACGTCGAATGCGGGGTAGCAGCTGTTAGGCAGCGCAATGTGTTGCCGGCTTCCCTTTGACTCCGCAGCTGGAACTGGGACCTCTGGAGCCCACGGCTGCTCCACTTTTCAAAGCTGAGTCCCGACACGGATCTATCGGTCAGATGACTCGTGATCTAGAGTTGCCTCCACGAGTGAACCCGTTAATCGTATAAACAAGCTCGGATGGGGAGAAACAAACATGCCCGGTTTGCAACGTGAATTTGGTCTCGCCGTCATCGGATGTGGCGCCATCGGCCGTATCCGCGCGCAGTTGGCACGCGACTATCCCGGCATCGGCTGGATTGGCTTGTGCGACATCGACGCTGAACGTGGCCACAAGTTGCAGCAGGACACCGGCGCGGACTTTTTTACCACCGATTACGCCGAACTGATCGCCCGGCCGGAAGTCGATGCGACGATCATTGCGACCACCGAAAACGACCATACGCGCCCCATCCTGGCAGCGGTCGAGCAGGGCCATTCGCTGCTTATTGAAAAACCGCTGGCGACCAATGCGCGCGAGTCCGAACAGGTTCTAAAAGCCATCGAAAAGGCGCGTCTGGATGCTGTGATTGGTTACACCCAGCGTTTTCGCCGGCGTTTTCTGGCGGTGAAGGAACGGATCTCGACCGGCGAAATCGGCGATGTGACTGGCGTGGTGACCCGCGCATTCATGAATGGCGCCGCGCCCGTCGTCACCTTGTCGCGCGCCGCCAACCACCGGGCCAGCCTGACGCCCATGGTGGTGTCGGGCACCCACTCGCTGGATATAAGCATGTGGCTGATGGCCGGTAAGAAACCAGTATCGGTCTTTGCG
The DNA here is from genome assembly GCA_013003285.1 of Alphaproteobacteria bacterium. Classification (GTDB taxonomy): domain Bacteria; phylum Pseudomonadota; class Alphaproteobacteria; order UBA6615; family UBA6615; genus JABDJY01. Next base: position 9,181 of record JABDJY010000466.1, read on the forward strand.
CGCTCGAACGATCGGGTGATGTCGCAATACGGCACCAAGGATTCCACTTTCGGCATTTGGACCATGGATGACGGGACGATGTTTTCCATGAATATCAGCTGGGCGTTGCCGCTGGTGTGGCCCGGCGCGGTGTATGGCCTGGAGATTGGCATCGTCGGCACCGAGGGCGCGATCGATATCGAAGACACG
>JABDJY010000506.1 GCA_013003285.1 Alphaproteobacteria bacterium
GCCTGAAATCGTGCCGCCAAAGGTCGTGATGTCGGCGTTGCCGCTATCGACCCGCAGCGTATCGGTATTACCACCACCATCGATATTGAGGTCGGCGGAGTCCCAGACAAAGATATCGGCGCCACCGCCGCCAACGAGATCGTCGATACCGGCGCCACCATCAAGCAGGTCACCGCCACCGCCGCCACTGAGCGTATCGTCACCCGCGCCGCCTTCCAGCGTGTCATCACCACCGAGACCGCTCAAATCATCGGCATCGTCGCCGCCCATGAGCGAATCGCTACCGCCGCCGCCGATAATCGTGTCATCACCGGCACCGCCATCGATGATATCGTCACCTCCATCGCCATCGATATCATTGGCATTGCCGTCACCGGTCAAAGTGTCGCCATTACCAGAGCCAATGAGGTTTTCGATATCGGTGAGAGTGTCGCCCTGCGCATCACCGCCAACGCCAGTTCTGGTGGCCAAATTGACGTCTACAGCAGCACTCGAATTCAAATAGCTGGCGGTGTCGGTGCCGGTCCCACCGTCGAGCACATCAGCACCTGCGAGCCCTTCGAGATCGTCGTTGCCGGCCAGACCGTTTATCGTTTCGTCACCTGCCGTGCCGGTCAATGTATTGTCGCCAGCGTACCGTTCAGGACGCTGCCGCTTACGGTGACATTCACAGTGGCTGTGTCGGTGCCGCCATTACCGTCGTCGATAGTGTAGGTGAAGCTATCGGCGCCGACGTAGCTGGCGTTCGGCGTATAGGTCACCGTACCATCGCCATTATTCACCACGGTGCCATTGGTTCCCTGGGTGATACCGGTAATCGTCAGTGTGTCGCCTTCCGGGTCGCTATCGTTGGTCAACACAGAAACGATAACGGCGGTATTAGCAGTAGTTGCGGGGGCGTCATTCACCGCGATCGGGCCGTCGTTCACGGCCGTCACCGTGACGTTCACCGTTGCGGTGTCCGTGCCGCCGTTACCGTCATCGATGGTGTAGGTGAAGCTGTCGGCGCCGTTATAATCGGCGTTGGCGGTGTAGGTCACGGTGCCGTCGCCGTTATTGACGACCGACCCGTTGGCGCCCTGGGTTACCGCCGTAATCGTCAGCGGGTCGTTTTCAGGGTCGCTGTCGTTCGACAGAACGGAGACGATTACGGCGGTATCTTCGGCCGTCGTCGGGGCATCGTTGACGGCTGTGGGGGCATTATTGGCGCCGCCGCCGGCAGGTGCTGGTTCCGGCTCAGGCTCGGGTTCAGGCGTGGGCTCCGGCGCCGGGCTGCTATCGTCTTCGCTCGAAGCCAAAACGTCTTCGGCCGCATCACCGGCCAATTCCGGATCGGCATCGGCACTATCTCCCGTACCGTCGCCGTCGCCCGTTTCACTACCGTCGGCGTCGGTCGTCGCCTCGGCTTGCTCGGTCAGGGACTGGTCGTCAATGAATGAAAGATCGTCGTCGCTGGCAGATGGCACATTCGACGCCAGGACTTCCACACCGTCTGCATCGGCGTCGGCGTTACCATCGTCCGTATTGTTCGCCTCGACCGTGTCGTCATCCTGATTATCCGCGTCGGCATTAACCGTGTCGGCCTCATCGCTATCGCTGTCGCCTTCGTTAAAGCTCTGCAGCGCCAGCTGCACGACCTCTTGGATTGTCGGCAGCGTATCGCCGGCGAGGTTAAGACCCAGCAATTGGGCTAGTTCCAGACCCGTCAGATCGACCGGCAGTTCTGCGACTTCAAGCACGGTGGGCAGCGCTTCGCCCGAAAGCTCGAGTCCAAGCACCTGTTCTAAGTCCAAATCGGTCAAATCGGCCGGCAGATCCGCGTTCGCGAGCACCGTTTCTAAGCCAGCCGGCGAATTGGCGGCGCGGTCCGGCTCATTCTCATCGTTAAGACGAAGACCTAGCAGATCTTCAAGATCGAGGACCGTCAGATCGGCTTTCAGGCTGTCTCCGGCGGCTGCAACGACCACGCCGGCGGGCGTTTCGGCGCTCTGATCGGCGCCGGCATCGCTTACGTCCAGCTCGACGCCTTTGGCGCCGATTACATCGGTCGTGGCCTCGCGGGTCGTCGGGGTGTCGTTAAAGTCCTGGGAAACGGCCATATTTCGGGCTTTCCTTATTGAACAATTGATGAGGACTTTAAGTAATATGAGTTAATAGAACGTAAATTATTCAATTAATAATGCAAAATGTGCCGTTTATATTATAAAATTCGAATGAAGATAAAATTAAACCATAATAAAAAACAATTATTGTTTTATCTAAATACTTTAAATCGTTGAAATAAATTAAATTAATAATTTTATAAAATTCCAAACATTGCGCCGCGCTGGAAATCCGGCGAAATTCCGCAACTCCCAAATTCATCCATCGCGCACCCTTGATCGCCGGTAGACGAACCCGCAAGCTGGGTGAAGACCATCAACGAAAGGAATTGCTGCCGTGAAAGACAGCTTGCGACCCGGCCTGGAGATAACCCAGCGGCTGACCGTCGATACCGACCGGACGATTGCCTTCATGGGCGACGATTTACGGGTCTATGCAACCCCGTCGATGGTCCTCGACATTGAGCGCACCTGCAAAAACCTGCTCGACGCGCATTTGGACGAGGGCGAGAACTCGGTCGGTGCGCGGGTCGAGATCGACCATTTGGGCGCGACCCTGATCGATATATGGGTCGATGTGCATGCCACAATCGTCGAGGTCGACCGCCGCCGCGTGCTGTTCGACGTCGAGGTGCACGACCAGCTCGGCGATAAGGTCGGCGCCTGCCGACACACCCGCTTTGTGGTGGATCTGGCCAAGCAAAAGGAACGCCTCGACGCCAAGCGCGCGCGCCTTGCCGAAAGTTGACCATGACGACGCCAGCTAGGTTTCTGTTCGCCGGCATTATGGCCTTGGTCGCGGCGATGACTGCGATGACGGCCACAGCGGCTACGGCGCAAAGCACGACCGCCTTCGACGGCCGTTATTTCGGCCAGCGCGAGCGGCTCGACCCGTTGAGTGGGAATCTATGTGCCCACGCCACGCTTCACTCGTTGGAAATCAAGGGCGGCCGCCTGCACGGCGATGGCGGCGATATTAAAGGCTGGATCAACGCCGGCGGATTTTTCACCGGCACCTTTATCGTGTTCGATCTGGTGCAGCCCTTCGAGGGCCGCATCCAAGACGGCATCCTGTTGGGTGGCCTGATCAGCCCCGACAGCGCCTGCTTCTGGCTGGTGCGGATGATCCGCTTGGACGAGGCCGGCTAGTCGGCCGCCGCGAAACCCTCATCGGCGCCTATGGCGCCATCGGCCTGCAGCGAATCGATCTCTTCCGGGGAAAATCCGAACTCGGCCAAGACTTCGCGGCTGTGCTGGCCGATCAGCGGCGCGCCGCGTTTAATTTCGGTCGAGGCGGCGGAGTATTTGACCGGATGGCCGATCGCGGCGAACTCGCCACCGGTGGCCGCCGGCACTTGCGCGATCATGCCGCGCGCCTTGGTGTGCGGGTCATTGACCATCTCGGCGATGTCATAGACCGGACCGGCGGGCACCCCGGCGCCCTCCAGCACCTCCAGCCATTCAGCGGTTGTGCGTTGGGATAGGATTGCGTTCAGGGTCTCGACCAGCGCATCGAGATTGTCCATACGATCGATCGGCTGGGCGAACCGGGGGTCGTCGGCCAGTTCCGGCGCTTCGATGGCGTCGACAAACTTCAGCCATGTGTTCTGATTGGCGGCGCCGACAATGACCCAGGTGTCGCTGGTCTTGAACGCCTGATAGGGCGCCGATAGCGGATGGGCCGACCCCATGGCTTGCGGCACCTCCCCGGTCGCGCCGTGGATCGCGGTTTGCCAGAAGGTGTGGGCAATACCGGCTTCGTAGAGCGACGTATCCACATATTGGCCTTCGCCGGTGCGGCTGCGCTGTACCACGGCGCCGCAGATGCCCAGGGCGGCCAGCATGCCGGCGGTGATATCGGTGATCGGCGCCCCCACCTTGACCGGCGGGCGGCCCGGCCCCTCGCCGGTGATGCTCATGATGCCCGACATGGCCTGGGTGATCAGATCGAACCCGCCGCGCTCGGCATAGGGGCCGGTGCGGCCGAAGCCGGAAATCGAGCAATAGATCAACTTCGGGTTCGCCTTGTGCATCGCATCCCAGCCGATGCCGTAATGCTCCATCGCGCCCAGGCGGTAATTCTCGATAAACACGTCGGCTTGCTCGATCATGCGGCGCAGGGCGGCGCGGCCGCTATCGGTCTTCAGGTTCAGCCCCACGCCCCGCTTATTGCGGTTCATCATGGCGTAGGCGGCGGAATCACCATCGACCGACTTGCCAAAGCGCCGCGTATCGTCGCCGGCCGGCAAGCGCTCGACCTTGATCACATCGGCGCCCATATCGGCCAGCAACTGCCCGCAGGTCGGCGCCGCCATAATATGGCTCAGCTCGACCACCTTGAGTCCATCCAACAGTGTTTCATTCTTGTCCGTCATATCGATCTTCCGCAACTGTGGGTTTTTTTCTGGTCACCCCCACCCCGACCCTCCCCCATCAAGGGGGAAGGAGTAAAGGTAGCGGCCGACAATTATCCCCTCCCCCCTTGTGGGGGAGGGTTAGGGTGGGGGGTATCTTTCGTTTTCGTCCTAACGTCCTTTGAAATCCGGTTTTTGCTTGGCCAGGAAGGCCTGATACCCAGTGTCGAAATCTTCGGTGTCGAAGCAGGCATAGCCGGCGGCCAGCTCGGCTTCGCTTAGCGGCGTGGCCTCGCGAGCGCCGGCCAGCACCCGGTCGGCGAACTGTTTGTGCCAGCGATTGACCAGGGGCGCGCCGTCGGCAATGCGCTGCGCCGTGGCATAGGCTTCCGCCTCGACCTGATCGTCGGGTACCACCCGGTTGACCAGACCCTTATCCTTGGCTTCGGCGGCATCGAACACCCGCGCCTCGAACAGAATTTCCAGCGCCACCGAACGTCCCACCAGCCCCACCAGCGCTTCGATTTCGGGGTAGGCCATCACCAGACCCAGCCGGTTGATCGGCACGCCGAAGCGCGAGCCTTCGCCGCAGATGCGCATATCGCACATCAAGGCCAGCTCCAAAGCGCCGCCGACGCACAGGCCCTTGATCAGGGCGATCACCGGATGGCGGCAATCGCGGATGCCATGCATGGACCGGTGCATCAGCGCGCCATATTCCGCCGCCTGGGTGGAATTCGCCCGCTCGGTCTCGAATTCGGAGATATCGGCGCCCGGCCCCATGGCCTTGTCGCCGGCGCCACGCAGTACCACGCAGCGCACGCTCTCATCGCCATCGAGGTCGGCCATGACATCGCCGAGCCGCCGCCACATGGCCTTGTTCAGGGCGTTCAGTTTTTCCGGCCGGTTCAAGACGACGGTGACGATATCGCCCGCGCGTTCGACCAGAACGACATTTTCATCGGCGGGTGCTGACATGGCTGCCTCCCTTTTTCGAAGTGCGGTATCCCCCCGCGCCTTCCCATGACCTAGTATAGTCGCGACAAACAATAAGCGCGTGCCACCCTATGGTTGGCCGCAACCTATTCGGGGCCGAGAGAGGACACAAGACATGACGACGCGCATTCCCAACGATCCCATCGGCTGTTTGGTGCCCCATAATATCACCGAGCCCATCAAGGGCTCTGGCCAAGGCCCGCTTGCCGGCAAGACGCTGATCATCAAGGATCTCTACGACATCGCCGGCCGCAAGACCGGTAATGGCAACCCCGAATTTTACAAGGTGAGCGAACCGGCCACCCGGAACGCGGCGACGGTACAAAATCTGCTCGACGCCGGCGCCGATATTGTCGGCATCGCCATCTGCGACGAGTTTTTCTATTCCCTCACCGGCGCCAACGCCCATTACGGCACGCCGCGCAATGCGCGCGCGCCCGGCCGCATGCCCGGCGGCTCGTCCTCAGGCTCGGCGGCGGCGGTGGCGGCCGAGCTCTGCGATATCGCCCTGGGCAGCGATACCGGCGGATCGGTGCGCATCCCCGCCTCGTTCTGCGGCCTGTACGGCCTGCGGCCGACCCATGGACGGGTCGATTTGACCGGTGGCCGGGCGATGGCGCCGAGTTACGATACCGCCGGCTGGTTCACCAACGACGCCGAATTGTTCAAGACCGTTGGTGGCGTCGCGCTCGATAGCCAATCGGTGACAGGCGCGATCGACCGTCTGCTGATCGCCGAGGATTGTTTCGCCCAGGCCGATCCCGCCGTGGCGGTAGCGTTGCGCGCGGTGGTCGATGCCGCCGCCGACCTGCTGCCGCCCGCCGAGACGGTCACCGTGGCGCCCGACGGGCTGGCGTCCTGGTCCGACGCCTTCCGGGTGATCCAGGCCAGCGAGGTCAAGCTCACCAACCTGCCCTTCGTTGAGGAACATGATGCCGATCTCGGCCCCGGCATCAAAGATCGTTTCGCCATGGTCGCCGCGATGACCGACGAAGAAACCGCAGCGGCCCAGGCCGTGCGTGAAACCGTTCGCGCCCATATGCACGCGCTGGTTCCACCGGGCACCATAATTTGTCTACCGACCGCCCCGGTAATCGCGCCGAAGACCGATACACCACCCGACGGTTTGGAGTTTTTCCGCACCAATACGCTCGCCCTGACCTGCATCTCGGGCCATTCCGGTCTGCCGCAACTAACGGTTCCGGCTGCCGAAGTGGACGGCTGCCCGGTCGGCCTGTCCTTCATCGGCTGGGCCGGTGGCGACGAAGCCCTACTCGATCTGGCGGTGAAGCTGGCGCCTTTCTGTACCCGCTGACGTGGCGACGGGCCCGCATATCCTGGCCATCGACCAGGGCACGACCAGCACACGGGCCATTCTGTTCGATCGCGCCGGCGCGCCGGTGGCGACCGCCCAGCGCGAGTTACGCCAGATCTACCCGCAATCGGGCTGGGTCGAGCACGATCCGGAAGAAATCTGGCAGGCAACACTGGAGACCTGCCGCCAGGTGCTCGCCACCGATGGATACGAAGTTGCCGGCATCGGCATCACCAACCAGCGCGAAACCACGATCCTGTGGGACCGCGAAACCGGCGCGCCGATCCATAACGCCATCGTCTGGCAGGACCGCCGCACCGCCGAGGCCTGCCGCGCCGTCGCCGAGGCCGGCCACGCGCCCCTAATCGCCGAACGCACCGGGCTGGTGCCCAACCCGTATTTTTCCGCCAGCAAGCTGGCCTGGCTGCTCGATAATATCGACGTCGCCCGCGCCCAGGCCGGGTCCGGCAAGCTGGCCTTCGGCACTATCGACAGTTTCCTGCTGTGGCGGCTCACCGGTGGGGCGGTGCACGCCACCGACGCCACCAACGCCAGCCGCACCGGCCTGTTCGATATTCACCGCCAGGTCTGGGACGATGATCTGCTGGAATTATGGCGCCTCCCCGCCGCGCTGCTGCCGGAGGTCCGCGACAGCACCGGCGATTTCGGTGAGACCGCACCAGACTTGTTCAACCACGCCATCCCCATCCGGGGCATCGCCGGCGACCAACAGGCCGCTTCAATCGGCCAGGCCTGTTTCACGCCGGGCATGGTCAAGAGCACCTACGGCACCGGCGCTTTCATGCTGTTGAATACCGGCGACCAGCCCGTGACATCGGATAATCGGCTGCTGACGACCATCGCCTATCGGCTCGATGGGCAAACGAGCTACGCGCTGGAAGGCAGTATCTTTGTCGCCGGAGCCGCCGTGCAATGGCTGCGCGACGGGCTGAAGATCATCGACGCCGCGCCTGACACCGAGGCCATGGCCGAGGGCCTCGCCTCCAATCGCGGGGTCTATATGGTCCCCGCCTTCACGGGTCTCGGCGCGCCCCACTGGGACCCGGAAGCGCGCGGCGCCCTGTTCGGCCTGACCCGCGATACCGGCACCGCCGAAATCGCCCGCGCCGCCCTGGAGGCGGTCGCCTACCAATCGCACGATTTACTCGACGCCATGGCCAGGGATCATGGCCAACCGATCCAAGCTATCCGAATCGATGGCGGCATGGCGGCCAATGACTGGCTGGGCCAGTTCCTCGCTGATATCCTCAACCTTCGTGCCGACCGGCCGGCGGTGATCGAAACCACCGCCCTGGGCGCCGCCTACCTGGCGGGTCTCGGTGCCGGGGTTTATGCCAATCTCGACGAGATCGCGGATCTGTGGCGGCATGAACGCAGCTTCGCGCCAGCAATGGACGACAATAGCCGCGCCGCCCTGCTTTCCGGCTGGCGCGACGCTATATCACGGCTCACCGGTCTTGCGCCGTGAGGTGATTGCGTTTCCAATAAGTCAAAATAATCGGGAGAGACGATCATGACCGCCGCTGAATCCGTAGATTTGAACGTCCAGGGCACTTGCGACCCCGCCTTCGCCGCGGTGCGCGAGGCGTTGGAGCGTAATTTCACCGACCATGGCGAGATCGGCAGCGCCGTTTGCATCTATCACCAGGGTCAAAAGGTCGTCGATCTCTGGGGCGGCCACATGGATGCCGCGCGCAATAAGCCGTGGCGTGAAGATACCATGTGCATCTTCTATTCGATCGCCAAGAGCATCTGCGCCCTGTCGGTCCATATGGTGGCCGACCGCGGGCTGGTCGATTTGGACGCGCCGGTCGCCACCTATTGGCCGGAATTCGCCCAGAACGGCAAGCAGGACGTCCTGGTTCGCCACATCATCTCCCACTATTGCGGCGTCTGTTTCAACGATGCGGCCGAGCCCGGCGATATCTTCGACTACGACAAGATGATCAAGGTCCTCGAGGCGCAGGAACTCGCCTGGCCGCCGGGCACCAAGGGCGCCTACAACACGGTCAATATCGGCTATCTAGCCGGCGAAGTGGTCCGCCGGGTCACCGGCACGCCGATCCGCGATTTCGTGCGCGAGAATATCTGCGAGCCGCTGGGCGCCGATTACAAGATCGGCGTCGACGAGGCCGACCTCGGCCGGGTCGCCGATCTATCACCCAATCCCCAGGGCTTCTCCATGGGCGGCAGTGCCGGTCCCGACAGTCCTCTGATGCGGGCTTGGCGCGCCATGCCCAAACCGATGGATACCGATGTACAAAACACCGCCAAGTTCCGCACCGCCGGCATTCCGTCCTTCGGCGGCTTCGGCACGGCGCGCGCCATGGCGCGGATCTACGCCGCCCTGGCCAATGGCGGCGAGATCGACGGCGTGCGTCTGCTCTCGCCCGAGGCGTTGGCCCGCGCCACCACCGATCAGTGGGAAGACGAGGCCGACGGCACCACCGGCCAGCACATGCGGATGAGCATGGGGTTTTGGAAAAATCCTGCCGAACGCACACTGATGGGACCCAATCCGGAAGCCTTCGGCCATTCCGGTTCCGGCGGCGCGCGCGCGCTGGCCGATCCCGACCGCAATCTGGCGCTGGCCTATGTGACCAATCTGCAAAGCGAAGGGCTGGGCACCGGCGTGCGCACCGAAGCCATCGTCGAAGCCGCCTTCGCGAACTTGTAGGTCACAATAATAACCCTCTCCCATAGGGAGAGGGTGGCGAGCGAACGCGAGCGGGTGAGGGGTTACAAACGGCGGCGTGTTTCCTGAATCCACCTTACCCCCTCACCCCAACCCCTCTCCCCAAAGGAGAGGGGCTTTGCGGCATCCCTGCCATTAATCCGTAGCGAAGAGGTTTATTACGGCTCGAAATCGAGGCTGACGTCCCAGTTGGTGACGCTGTGGGTGAGCCAGCCCAGTGAAATCAGATCGACGCCGCTGGCCGCCACATCGGCGACGGTTTGCGGCGTGATGCCGCCCGAGGCCTCGGTGACCACCCTTCCATCGACCAAAGCAACGGCCTCGGCCAGCATCGCCGGCGCCATATTGTCGAGCAGCACCGCATCCACATCGAGGCCGAGCGCCTCTTCCAGCTCGGCCATTGTATCGACCTCGACCTCCAGCTTGACCATGTGACCGAGGCGCTGGCGTACCCGCTCGATTGCCGGCGCCACGCCACCCGCCATGACCCGGTGATTGTCCTTGATCAGCACCCCGTCGCCGAGGCCGAAGCGATGATTGACCCCGCCGCCGGCGCGCACGGCGTATTTGTCCAGCAGGCGCAGACCCGGCGCGGTCTTGCGGGTACACACGATCCGCGCCTTGTGATCGCCGACCGCCACGGTCAAATCGCGGGTCGTGGTGGCGATGCCCGACATGCGGCCCAAAAGGTTCAACGCCGTGCGCTCGCCACTGAGCAGCACCCGCGCCGCGCCGGAGACCACCGCCAGGGTCGCGCCGGCCTGAACATCCTCGCCGTCGCGGTGGCCATATTCCACACTGATTGCTGGATCGAGGGCGGTAAACGCCGCCAAGGCCACCTCGAGGCCGGCCACCCGGCCACCGCTACGCGCGACAATGCCGGCGCTGGCCCGCGCATCGGGGGCGACGATGGCATCGGTGGTGATATCGCCGGCCTCGCCGAAATCCTCGGCCAGCGCGCGTTCGATGATGGGCGCGTAACTAAGCGGATAAAGCGGCGGCGGTGTTTGTGTCATCGCGGTGGCCCTCCTGCGCGCCGGCGCGCTGTTGCAGATCGTCCAGCGTCAGGAACTGTCGCACGCCGGTCGCCGCTTCCGCTTGCGGAAAATCAATCCGGTAATGGGCGCCACGGCTCTCGCAGCGCTGCGCCGCCGCCAACGTAACCAGACGGCCGGCGAGCGCCAGATTAAGCAGCTCTCCCCAGCGTCGGACATCGGCGAGTGTCGGTTTTGTATGGCCGGCTGCCCGTTCGATTTCGGAAATCTTTTCGGCTAAATCGCCATGGGCGCTCAGAGCCGCATCCAGCCCGTCGCCATCGCGGCGCAGTCCGACCTTCTCGTACATCAGCACGCGCAACTGCGCCGTGAGGTCGGCGATTTCGGCCGCGACGTCCGTCGCGGGAACCGCTGGCACCGATATATCGAGATCGCGGGGTGCCGGAACCGATTGAGCGGCAATGTCGTCGGCGACCCGATGGCCAAAGACCATGCCCTCGAGCAGCGAATTGCTGGCCAGACGGTTGGCGCCATGCACGCCGGTCGCCGCGACCTCGCCACAGGCCCATAAACCTTCCAGCGAGGTGCGCCCGCAATCATCCGTGGCGACCCCGCCCATATGGTAGTGCGCCGCCGGCGCTACGGGGATGGGTTCGCGGGCCGGATCGAAACCGGCGGCCTCGCACAGCGCCTTGACCGTAGGGAACCGCGCCGCCGAGTCTCCGGCCATAATGGCGCGTATATCCAGATAGGCCCCGTCGCCATCGACCAGGCGTTGCCAGATCGCCCGCGCCACCACATCGCGCGGCGCCAGTTCGGCGTCGGGATGTTCGTCGACCATGAACCGCCGCCCCGCGCCATCGACCAGGGTCGCCCCCTCGCCGCGCAGCGCTTCGGTGAGCAGCGGCATGGAGGCGCCGTCGGCCGCCTTGGGATCGACCAAAGCTGTGGGGTGAAATTGCACGAATTCCAAATCGGCGAGTTTGACGCCGGCGCGCGCCGCCATGGCCAGACCATCCGCGGTGCCCTCGGCGGGATTGGTGGTGCGCTGAAATAATTGTCCCGAGCCGCCGGTGGCCAGAACCACAAAGGGCGCCTTGTGCAGGGTCCAGCCGCCCTGTTCGTGAAACGCCACAACGCCGCAGACGCGGCCGTTTTCCACCACCAGATCCCAGGCGAACGCGGAGGTTTGGACAGTGATCGACGGCGTTTGAGCCACCGCGTCGGCGAGCCATTTATGCAAATGGCGGCCAGTGGCGTCACCGCCGGCATGGACGATACGCCGACTGCTGTGGGCGGCCTCACGCCCCAGCAGGATTTCCCCCGCCTGGTCGCGGTCGAACGGCGCGCCCGACGCGATCATCTCACATAAACGCTTGGCGCCATCGCGGGTCAATAAATCGACGGTCGGCGCATCGCTCAGGCCGGCCCCAGCAACCATCGTGTCGACCGCATGGGATTGCGGCGTGTCTTGCGCCCCCACCGCCGCGGCGATACCGCCTTGCGCCCAGGCGGTCGACCCGCCGGTCAGGCACGGTGTCTTGGTCAACAACGTCACCTTGCGCGGCGCCAGGCGCAGCGCGGTGACCATGCCGGCCATGCCGGAACCGATCACGATGATGTCGGCGTCCGCTGCAACGCGTAGGACGGGTCGGAAGGGCCGAATAACGGTCATGGCAAAATCGGGCTCGTTAGCTGTAGGCGAGCATACGCTCCACGGTGACGCGGGCCCGCGCGGCGACCTCGGGATCGACTTCGACCCGCGGTTCCATTTTGGTCAACGCATCGAGGATCTTCGGCAGGGTGATCAGCTTCATGTGCGGGCAGAGGTTACACGGCCGAATGAACTCGACATTGGGATGCTCGACCGCGACGTTGTCGCTCATGGAGCATTCGGTGACCAGCAATACCCGCTCGGGCTGGGCCTCGCCCACATAGTTGACCATGTTGGCGGTGGAGCCGACGAAATCGGCCTCTTTCAGCACATCCTGCGGGCATTCCGGGTGGGCGACGATGACGATGTCTTTGAACTGCTTGCGGTAATCGCGCAGCTCGGCGCCGGTAAAGCGCTCATGGACCTCGCAACTGCCTTCCCAATAGATCACTTCCACGTCGGTCTGACTGGCGATGTAGCGGGCAAGATATTGATCGGGCAGGCAGATCACCTTGTCGGTGCCCAATGATTCGACGATCTTCACCGCATTGCCCGAGGTGATGCAGACATCGGACTCGGCCTTCACATCGGCCGACGTGTTGACGTAGGTCACCACCGGCACGCCGGGATATTTCTCGCGCAGCAAGCGCACATCGGCAGCGGTGATCGAAGATGCCAGGGAACAACCGGCCGCCATGTCGGGCATCAGCACGGTTTTCTCCGGGCTCAGCAGTTTCGCCGTCTCGGCCATGAAGTGAACGCCGGCCAGGACGATGACATCGGCATCGGTTTCCGCCGCCTTGCGCGCCAGCGCCAGGGAATCGCCGACGATATCGGCGACGCCGTGGAAAATCTCCGGCGTCATGTAATTATGGGCCAGAATAACCGCGTTGCGCTCGGCCTTGAGCTTGTTGATCGCATCCACATAGGGCGCGTGGACCGGCCACTCGAACTCAGGGATAACCGACTTCACCCGCTCGTAGATGGGTTGGGTGGCGGCGGCGACGGCCGGTGTGTATTCCAGCTCTGCTACGTTGCTCATAGCTGAGTCCTCATGACGTTTGTTTCATATATACTCATATTGAGCATATTTATATAATGCTCTCACGGAGCATATCAAGGTGTCAAGGCTAATACCTTAGGGGGACGGGAATTTGGGCGCGGCGATCAGCCGATGATGCGCGCTGCGGGCAGGCCAACGCCCGATGCGGGGCGTTCGCTCAGCACTTCACGACGGAAGCGGAACAGCTCGGCCGGGCGGCCCCGGCTCTGACTGTCCCGCTGACCGGTCGGCTCGACCAATCCGCCGTTGATGACCAACCGGCGGAAATTCTGCTTATGCAGCCGCACGCCCCCTAACGCCTCGACCACCCGCTGCAACTGCAGCAGGGTAAATGTCGGGGGCAAGAGGTCGAAGACCACCGGGCGGTATTTCAACTTGCCGCGGATGCGGCCCAGCGCCGTGGCGAGCACCCGGCGATTGTCGAGCGCCATGGGCGTGCCCAGCCGTTCGGCGGTTTCCACGGTTTCGGCATCCGGCTGGGGCGCCGGCTCGCCCGAGATCGCCGCCCGGATCTGCGCATCGCGGAGCGCTTCGCCGATCATGCCGGCCTCGTAGAGCAGCTCGTAGCGCTCCAGCACCCGTTCGAAATCCCACGGCGCCGCTTCGGTGCCGAACGCAATGGAGAGCCGTTCCTGATAGTTTTGCCGTTCGTCCTGATCGCTGATCTGCGCGATCCAATTTTGCAGCTGGGGCCGGATCGCCTGATCGATGATAGCGGGCCGCCCCTCGCGCCAATCCTCCCAGGGAAAGAAATCGTACCAGTTGCGCCATTCGGCCTCGCCGGCGCCCGATAGCGGCACCTGACGTACCAGGGCGAGATAGCCCACCGACACCAGCCGCGGACCGCCGGCCTGCTCGCGCGGGTCGCGGTGGCGGTCGCCGAAGGTGTAAAGCTGCTCCACATAGCCCAGACTGAGACCGGTCTGTTGCTCGACCCAATTATGCAGGCCAAGTTCCAAAGTGCGATGCTCGGCGGGATCGAAGGGGCCGAAAGGCAGCGCCACCGGACTGTCGGCCCAGGCCTCCGCCTCGCCGCGCTGCGCCGGGGTCGCCAGCGAATGGGCGGCACGCTGCACGGTGAGGATGCGCGGCACCTCATCGGTCACCGCGATGATGATCGCGTTGAGGCCGATAACCGCCGATTGCGGGCCTTGCGTATCTTTGGTTGCGGACGCCGTCGTCTTCTCCCTTAGTGCTAACTCAGTCTCCGTAGCAGCCGGACATGCGCGCGCGCATTTTTACCATGGCCAATACATGATCGATGGTCGGCGTGGCGATATCGGTCAGCCGCGCCAATTCCTGGACCGAGCTGACCAGCGCATCGATTTCCATCGGCCGGCCGAGCTCGAGGTCCTGCAGCATGGAAGTCTTATGCTCGCCGACCTCGCGGGCGCCAGCGATGCGTTTATCAACATCGACGGGAAACTTCACACCGATGGCCTCGCCGACTTCCTGTGCTTCGACCATGATCGCCCGAATGACACTGCAAACGTCGGGATCGTCGATCATCTGGGCCAGGGTGCCGCCGGTCAACGCGCTGACCGGATTGAGGCTGACATTACCCCACAGCTTCACCCAGATCTCGTCGCGGATGCGCGAGCGCACCGGCGCCCGTAACTCGGCCTTCGCCAAAGCTGCCGCCAAGGCCTGGATACGCTCGGTCTTTTCGCCACTGGGCTCGCCCAGGGTGAAGCGGTTGCCATATTCGTGCTCGATCACGCCGGGCGCGACGATGGTGGCGGCAGGATAGACCACACAGCCGATTACCCGCTCCGGCCCGATGAACCGCCATTGCCCGTCGCCGGGATCGACCGTCGCCAGACGCGTGCCGTCATGGGGCCCGCCATGTTCGTAAAAATACCACCAAGGCACGCCGTTCTGCGCCGTCACCACCGCCGTGTCGGGTCCCAAAAGCGGCGCCATCTGGTCGGCAACCGCGGCCGCCGAATGGGCTTTCAAAGTGACCACCACATAATCCTGCGGACCGGCCTCGTTGGGGTCGTCGGTGCAATTGACGGCGACATTTTTCTCCTCGC
This sequence comes from Alphaproteobacteria bacterium, assembly GCA_013003285.1. Classification (GTDB taxonomy): domain Bacteria; phylum Pseudomonadota; class Alphaproteobacteria; order UBA6615; family UBA6615; genus JABDJY01. Next base: position 15,232 of record JABDJY010000506.1, read on the forward strand.
CGCCGATGCGCAAGGTCAGGCCGTTGGCGCGCATTGCCGCCAAATGCGGTCCACGCGCGATGCAGGTAACCTCGGCGGCCTCGTTGAGGGCCAGCTGGGCGGCCATATAGCCGCCAATCGCCCCTGCCCCGTAGATGCAAATCTTCATGCCAACGACCCGCCCGCGCTACAGACCAAGCTTTTCGTGCAGACCGATGCGCTGCAGCTTGCCGGTGGCGCCTTTAGGAATTTCGTCGATGAAGAGAATCTTGCGCGGCACCTTAAAATCGGCGAGCCGTTCGGCGGCGAATTCGCGAACTTCGCTATCTTCCGCCGACGCACCCTCCTTGAGGACGATGGCGGCGCCAACTTCCTCGCCCAGCTTGTCGTGGGGAATGGCGAAGGTCACCGCCTGGGCGATCGCCGGATGATCGAGTAGCACCTCATCCACCTCGCGCGGCGATATTTTCTCACCGCCCCGGTTGATGATCTCTTTCAACCGCCCGGTGATTCTCAGATAGCCCTCCTCGTCCATGATCCCCTGATCGCCGGTGCGGAACCAGCCGTCGGAGAAGCCTTCAGCATTGGCCGTCGGGTTGTTCTCGTAGCCGCTGGTGACGTTGGGCCCGCGGATGACAATTTCTCCGGTCTCACCGGCCGCCAGGATATTGTTTTCGGTGTCCATGATGGTCACTTCGGGCCCTGCGGCGATGCCGACCGAGCCGGGCTTGCGCGCCGCCGGCGGCAGCGGGTTCGACGCCATCTGATGGGCCGCTTCCGTCATGCCGTAGGATTCGATCACTGGGCATCCGAACGTCTCTTCCAGTTCCGCCATGACCTGCGGCGGCAACGACGATGACGAGGAGCGGATGAACCGCAGATCCATCGCCTCGATGATGTCGGTGTTGCGCGCCGCACGGGACAGGATCGCCTGGTGCATGGTCGGCACCGCCGTGTACCAGCTGGGTTTGGCGTCGGCGAACCAACCAAAGACCCGCAGCGCATTGAAACCCGGGGTGCAATAGATACTGGCGCCGGCCGCCAGGCTCGACAGCACCGCGGCGATCAGCCCGTGGATATGGAATAGCGGCATGATGTTCACGCATCGGTCTTCGGCGCTCAGCTTGAGCACCGCACCGATATGGTTCGCCGAGGCGCAAATATTGGCCTGGCTCAGGGGCACGATCTTGGGCCGCGACGTGGTCCCCGACGTGTGCAACACCAGCCCGACATCCTCGGACCCGGCATAGTCGAGATCACCGGCGCCTGGCTCTCCCGCCGCCGCGAGTGTGAACGCGCCCGCCGGGCTACCCTCCGCGACTTCCAGTTCGTAGACCGGCACGTCGAGGCTCTGGGCGACTTCGATGGCCGGCGAATCGCTGCCGGCCTCGACCAGCAGCGCCTTGGCGTTCAGATCCTCAAGATAGAACCGGTACTCATCGGCGCGGTAGGCCGGGTTCAGCGGCGCTGTGGTCGCGCCGGCGGCGACGGCAACGAAGGCCGCCGCCATTTCAGGGCCGTTGGGCAATACGATGGCGACACGGTCGTTGCGGCCGATGCCCAATCCGCGCAGCGCGCCGACAGTCTCGGCAACCAGTGCCCGCAGGCCGGCATAGGTCAAAGGGGTACGGTCCGGGGCGGTAATTGCGATATCGTTATCGGCGCCGGCGCTCAGAAGTTCGATGACGGTTTGTACGGCCATGATCAGATTTCCACAAAAATTAAGGCTGTTGAGGCGAAAGCCAATTGGTTTTGCTACTGGCCCAGCCCCGCGAACCTAGCGCCGGGGGGCCAATGCCAGCCTACGCCTATTCAATAGGCGAAACGGGCTACTGACTGCAATGGTCAGCGCCTGCGACGAAGTATCGAAATTTGGGTGTTAGACGGTGATGTCGAGGCGTGGCGTGCCGTGCCATCCCAAGGGGATCGCCTCGCCCGGCAGCAGAATATCGTCGTCGAAGGCCAGCGACGGGTACGCGCCGGTGCCAGCTTCATGGGAAACGGCCGGCCGGACGGCGGGGTCTTCTTCTTGCGCATATCGCTGGGCCGTGAACAGGCTCGTCGCGCCGTGGCCCAATATGTCGGGCGTTTCGGCGAAGCGCGGACGACGTCCTTTCGCCTCTTCATCTGAACGATCAACCGGTTCGCCCAATTCCGAACGCGAGAAATCACGGCGTACGCGCGCGCTATACGACGTCACTGGATCATGGGCGCCAATACGCTGCGCCGCCGTCCTGGCAGCACGCGTTGCGGGCCCATGTACCGGGTCATGTACGGCGGTCGGGGCCGGAAGATGCGGAAGAATTAACACGATGCGTCCAATGCCATACTGAATAGAACTAAACTTATGTACTTTTATTTAAAATTTCAAGCAAAATTGAGATTTACTTAACGATTTGTTAACCATAATTATTAACCAAACCATGTATTTTCGGTAATTTATCTTGTACGCGACGAATATTATTACTTTTTATTAACGGTCTAATTGTACGTTTATTTTGGGTTCACACCCCCAGAATTCGCACGATTTTCCGTGCTCACGCCTTCAGGTAGGAGGTTCGCGTGTCGTTTGTCGCCGAACTGGCATTGCCAGGATTGCTACGAGAAGATGATGAATCGGGCGCGTTGTCCGATTTGGTCAGCGTTCTCGTGTCGTCTGGCGATCTGTTCTACGAATGGGATCTGGTCGCCGATGGTTTGACCTGGGTCGGTCAGACCGGCGACGTGATCGGCGTTGGCGATGCGACGAAAATTGTTACCGGCAGTACCTACCTCCATCGCATTCATCCGGAAGATCTGCCACGGCGCATGGTGGCGCTGTCGCAGCATTTCGATAGCAGCCAGCCTTTCGATATCGAATATCGCTATCGCCGCGATGATGGCAACTTTGCTTGGGTTCACGAACGCGCCGTCGCCGCGACCGATGCTGCGGGCACGCCCCGGCGCCTGACCGGGATCGTGCGCGACATCAGCGCGCAAAAAAGTTCGGCCGAAGAGGTCGATTTCCTCACCAATCATGATGCGCTGACCGGGCAGTTTAATCGCCTGCGATTGCGTGAAGCGTTGGGCCAGGCCGTCGAGACGACCATACGCCGCAAGGGGCAAGGCGGCTTCCTGCTGGTCGGGCTCGACAAGCTGAACATCGTCGCCGACGTCTATGGCGACGAAACTGCCGACGCGTTTGTCCTGGCCGTGGCGCAGCGCATCGAACAATGTTTACGCACCGGCGATATTGTTGGCCGGGTCGGCTTTGACCGGTTCGCCGTTATTCTCGGCGACTGTTCCGAACAACAGGTCACCGCGGTCGCCGACCGGTTTCTGGCCACCATTCGCGATACGGCAGTGAACACGTCGAACGGCCCGATGTACGTGACCGCTTCCATCGGCGCGACCATGTTTCCCACATCGGCCAAAAATGTGCGCGAAGTTGTGGGCCAAGCCGATAATGCGTTGCGCAGTGCGCGGCGTCTGGGCTGCGATTGCTATCTCGAGTTCCGCGACGTGCCCCAACAGCATATCCCCGAGCGCCCGGACCTAGTGGTCGCCGAGCAAGTGAAACAAGCTCTGCGCGACGACCGCATTGTTCTGGCGTACCAGCCGATTGTTGCAGCGCAGGACGGCACGCCGGTCTTCTATGAGGGACTGGTGCGCATGCTTGACGAGGAGAATAAACCGGTTCCCGCAGGCGTCTTCGTGCCGATCGTCGAACAAATGGGCATGATGCGCTTGGTCGACCGTCGCGTACTCGATCTGGGCATTACCACCTTGAAGGAAAATCCCGAGATATCCCTATCGATCAATGTCTCCGGCATGACCGCGGTCGATCCGGTCTGGCTACGCCTGTTGCAGGAATATCTTGAGGGCCAACCCGATGTGGCCAAGCGGTTGATCCTGGAAATTACCGAGACGATCGCCATCGACGATATCGCCGATTCGTCGCGCTTCGTGCGATCCGTCGCCGAACTCGGCTGTCAGGTGGCGCTCGACGATTTCGGCGCCGGCTACACATCGTTTCGCCATTTGCGCGCGCTCAACGTCGATCTGGTCAAGATCGATGGTTCGTTCGTCCGCGATCTACCGACCAACCCGGACAATCAATTGTTCGTCAGGACGCTGATCAGTCTGGCCAAGGGGATCGGCCTCAAGACCGTCGCCGAATGGGTAGAAACCGAGGAAGAGGCGGAACTGCTGCGCAACGAAGGCGTCGACTATTTGCAAGGTTGGCACTACGGCAAGCCCGAAACCGACCCCAGCTGGTTATCCTAAGACTTAAGACCGGAACTTAGCTCCGCGACAGTTTGTCGACCTGCTCCTGCAGCGCCTTGAGCTGATCTTTTAGCGCGCTCATATCATCGCCATCATCGGCGTCAGTGGCGTCCGCCGGCGCGCTTTCGGCTTGCGGCTCGGCGCTGCCGTTCTGAGCGAAGGGTGTGAACATCTGCATCGCCCGCTCGAACATCGCCATATTCTGCTTGCCGATATCATCCCATTGGCCAAAGGGGAATATACCGCCCATGGTCTCCTGCATTTTCTGGCGCATGCTTTCCTGGTTCTGCGCGAAGGCATTCATCGAGTGTTCGAGATAGTTGGGGACGACCGATTGCAGGCTATCGCCGTAAAACCCGATGAGCTGGCGCAGAAATTTGATCGGCAGCAGGTTTTGGCCCTTACTCTCTTCTTCGAAGATAATCTGGGTCAACACCGAGCGCGTGATGTCGTCGCCGCTCTTGGCATCGACGACGACGAACTCCACACCCGATTTCACCATCTCAGCCAAATCGTCGAGGGTGACATATTTGCTGGTCGCAGTGTTATAGAGCCGCCGATTGGCGTACTTCTTGATCTTAATCGTATCGGGCGATTGGGTTTCGGCCATGGGACGGGGCACCGCAGTTTCGGATATTGCAGTCTTATTATAACAGAACCCCTTAAAAATGCTGCAACGCAACGTGGCTGGCCGCAGTGCAGCGAAATCCGATATAGTACGCCTTATGACGGACACACCCGATTTCGCCGCTCTGGCCCGCGAGTATCTCGATCTGTGGCAGGATCAACTGACGGCGATGGCGGCAGACCCCGCGCTGGCCGCCCAATCGGCGCGGTTTTTCGAGACAATGGGCCAGGCGGAAACAGCCGCCGGTCCGCAAGCAACGGCGCAAATGGCGGCGATGGCACAGCAGTTTATGACGCTGGCTGGCCTCGCAGCAGGAGGCAAGGCCGATGACGGTGCAGCACAGCGAGCCACGCCCGAACCCGCGCAGGGCCCTGCGCGAGGGACCGCGCCCCCTGCCGCTGCACCTGACGACAGCCATCAACAGCTGGTTGAGCTCGCAAGCCGCCTTGCCGCTCTTGAAGAACGGCTCGATCGAATGGAGGCCGGAAGTGGCGGCGCGCGGGGCAGCGCTAAGCCAGCGACTGGCAAGCGCACTGGCGCAAAATCAAAAAGCGGCGCCAAACGAAAACAGTCCAAGCCCAAATCAAAGTAACCTCGACCTGTTCGATCAAGCCGTCACGCGCGAGGTTTTCGGCCGCCTGCAGGATCTCGCCGCCGGCATCAAAACCTATCGCAGCCATCCCTATCATCGCGATTTGGCCGAGCCCGCCACCCTATGGCGCGACGGCACCACACGGCTGCTCGATTTCCGGCCCGCCGGCGGTCAGCCGGTGCTGTTCGTGCCGTCGCTGGTCAACCGGGCCTATATCCTGGATCTATCGGCCGAGCGCAGCCTGCTGCGCTGGCTCGCCGCCGAAACCGAAATACGCCCGCTGCTGGTCGATTGGGACGCGCCGGGCGAGGCCGAACGCCAGTTTACCCTAACCGACTACGTCGCCGGACGCCTCGACAGGGCCTTCGATGCCGCCTATGCCACAAGCCCCAATGGCGCTCCGATCGCCGTGGCCGGCTATTGCATGGGCGGGCTGCTGGCGCTGGCGCTGGCCATCCGGCGGCAGGACCAGGTGTCGCGCTTGGCGCTGCTGGCCACGCCGTGGAATTTTCACACCGAACGTGTCGCCCAGGCCGAAGCCGCGGGCCGGGCGATCACCGCCGCCGGCGCCCTACTGCAAAGCACCGGCGAGCTACCGGTCGATGTCATCCAGTCGCTGTTCGCCGGCCTCGATCCGTTTTTGGTGTTGCGAAAATTCATCGCCTTCGCACAGCTCGACCCCGCGTCGGACAAGGCAACCCAATTCGTCGTGCTGGAAGACTGGCTCAATGACGGTGTCCCCCTGGCCGGCCCCGTGGCGCACGAATGCCTGGCCGGCTGGTATGGCGAGAACAGCCCGCATCGCCTGCAATGGCGCATCGATGGCGAAATCGTCGACCCTGCTGCCTTCACCAAACCCGCCCTGGTGTTGGTGCCGGAAAAGGATCGTATCGTGCCGCCGCTCTCGGCCGAGGCTCTGGGACAGGCCCTGCCCGACGCCACTATTGAAATGTTGCCCTTCGGCCACATCGGCATGGTGGCGGGCGCCCGCGCCAAATCGGCGGTATGGGAGCCCCTGGCGACGTGGCTCGCGGCACAGTGAATCCAAAGGTGAAACCAGCAGTGAAACCACCGGTGACGCCATAGGGCGGCGGACCGCTGGACTCGCTTCCCAGCCAGGGCTATATCCAAATCAATAGTATCGGGGGAAACGCGTCGTGCGGGTTCGGTCAAAGGTGCCGGCGCCGCGAACAAGAACGCAACGCGAAATAAGGAGAACATCATGACCGAGGTCGTTATTGCCGGCGCAGCACGGACACCCGTTGGCGCCTTTAACGGTAGCTTGTCCGGCCTGAGCGCCGCCGAATTGGGCACGGTCGCCATCGCCGCCGCCCTGGAGCGCGCCGGCGTGTCGCCGGCAGATGTCGACGAGGTCGTTCTTGGCCAAGTCCTCACCGCCGCGACCGGCATGAACCCGGCCCGCCAGGCGCTGCTATCCGCCGGCATCCCGGAAGACCGCACGGCCTATCTGATCAACCAGGTGTGCGGCTCGGGCCTGCGTTCGGTCGCCCAGGGTTATCAGGCCATCAAGCTGGGGGAATCCAGCATCGTCGTCACCGGCGGCCAGGAAAGCATGAGCCAGGCGCCCCACGCCGCCCATATGCGCAACGGCACCAAGATGGGCGACACCAAATTGGTCGACACCATGATCAAGGACGGTCTGTGGTGCTCGCTGATGGGCTACCATATGGGCAACACGGCGGAGAACGTCGCCGAGAAATGGCAGATCACCCGCGACGAGCAGGATGAATTCGCCGCTGGCTCCCAGCAAAAGGCCGAAGCCGCGCAGAGCGCCGGCAAGTTCAACGACGAGATCGCACCGGTTACCATCAAGACCCGCAAGGGCGACATCGTCTGCGACGTGGACGAATATCCCCGCGCCGGTACGACAGCCGAGACCCTCGGCAAGCTGCGCCCGGCCTTCGATAAGGAAGGCACGGTGACCGCCGGCAACGCCTCGGGCATCAACGACGGCGCCGCGGCGGCGATTTTGATGAGCGCCGACGAGGCCGCCAAGCGCGGCATCACACCACTGGCGCGCATCGCGTCCTGGGCCACCGCGGGGGTCGATCCCGCGGTCATGGGCAGCGGGCCGATCCCCGCCAGCCGCAAGGCGCTGGAGAAAGCCGGCTGGAGCATCGAGGATGTGGATCTGGTCGAAGCCAATGAGGCCTTCGCCGCCCAGGCCATCGCGGTCAACCGCGATCTGGGCTGGGACCCGGACATCGTCAACGTCAATGGCGGCGCCATTGCCATCGGTCATCCCATCGGCGCCTCGGGCGGCCGCGTTCTGGTGACCCTGCTGCACGAAATGCAGCGCCGCGACGCCAAGAAGGGCCTCACCACCCTTTGCATCGGCGGCGGCATGGGCATCGCCATGTGCGTTGAACGCGATTAGCGGTACGATTAGAAAATACAAATTTGGGAACGCTTCGCTTTAATCCCCGACCGCAATGGCTGGGCCCGCAGAAGGCCGCCGGACGGGCAAATCTAGGAGTAACAAGTAATGGCAAGGGTAGCCTTGGTCACCGGCGGCACGCGGGGCATCGGTGAGGCGATCAGCATTGGTTTAAAGGGCGCCGGCCGTGAGGTCGTCGCCGCTTACGCCGGCAACGAACACGCCGCGCGCGATTTCAACGAACGCAGCGGCATTCCGGTCTACAAGTTCGACGTCTCGGATTACGAAGCGACGATGGCGGCGATACAGCAAATTGAAGCCGACGTCGGGCCGGTAGAAATTCTCGTCAACAATGCCGGCATCACCCGCGACGGCACCATGCACCGCATGGAACACGAGCAGTGGCAGGAAGTGATGGATACAAATCTCGGCGGTTGCTTCAACTGCTCCCGCGCCGTCATCGAAGGCATGCGCGCACGCAGTTTCGGACGCATCGTCAATATCGGCTCGATCAACGGTCAGGCCGGACAGTACGGTCAGGTCAATTACGCTGCCGCCAAGTCGGGCATCCATGGCTTCACCAAGGCCCTGGCCCAGGAAGGCGCGGCCAAGGGCATCACCGTCAACGCCATCGCGCCGGGCTATGTGGATACCGAAATGGTGCGCGCCGTACCGCCGGATGTTTTGGAAAAGATCATCGCCGGCATTCCGGTTGGGCGTCTCGGCAAGGCTGACGACATCGCCCGCGGTGTGATATTCCTGACCGCCGACGCCGCCGAATTCATCACCGGATCGACCCTGTCGATCAACGGCGGCCAACATATGTACTAAACGTGTAAGGACCGCCCCCGACCGATGCTGGAACTGCTGACCGATCCCGCCGCGTGGGCGAGCCTGCTGACTCTCGCCCTGCTCGAAATCGTTTTGGGTGTCGATAATGTGATCTTCCTGTCGATCGTCTCGTCGCGACTACCGGCCCATCAGCAAGCGAAAGCGCGGCGGATCGGTTTGATGTTAGCGCTCGCCGGGCGGATCATCCTGCTCTTCGCCTTGAGCTGGATCATCGGCCTCACCGCGCCGTTCTTCGAGATATTCGCCCTCGAAGTCTCATGGCGCGACATCATCCTGGCGGTCGGGGGCCTATTCCTCATCTTCAAGGCGACCACCGAAATTCATGGCATGCTGGAAGGCGGCGCTGGCGACCATGGCAAGCCGGGCGCGGCCGTATTCGCCTCGGTGCTGGTGCAGATTTTCCTGCTCGATCTGGTCTTTTCGCTGGATTCCGTACTCACCGCCATCGGCATGGCCGAGCATATCGAGATCATGGTCGCCGCCGTGGTGATCGCCATCGGCGTCATGCTGTGGGCCGCCGAACCCATGAGCGCCTTCGTCGAAAAGCACCCCACGGTGAAGATGCTGGCGCTTTCGTTCCTGCTGTTGATCGGTGTGGCGCTGATCGCCGATGCGCTGGAGTTCCATATTCCGCGCGGGTTCCTGTATTTCGGCATCGCCTTTGCCACCGGCGTCGAGGTCTTGAACCTGCTGGTGCGCCGCCGCACGGCCAAAAGCACGTCAGACCCATCGTGAGCCGCGAATATCCCGACCGCCCCATCGCGGGCGTCGGCATCGTTGTGCTGAAAGGGGATGCGGTGTTGATGATCCGGCGCGGCAAGCCGCCGCGCGAGGGCCAGTGGAGCATTCCCGGCGGCAAGCAGAAGCTCGGCGAAACCTGGCGCGCCACCGCGGCGCGCGAAGTGCGGGAGGAAACCGGCGTCGAGATCGAGGTGATCGGCATGATCGACGTGGTCGACGCCATCGTGCGCGAGGGCGATACGCTGGAACCCGGCCAACGGACCGTGCCCGCGGCCGACGACAGCCGGCCGGTTGTCTATCACTACACCCTGATCGATTGCGCCGCGGTATGGACCTGCGGCGAGGTGCGCGCCGGCAGCGATGCCGCCCACGCCGAATTTTGGCCGCTCGATCGCCTCGGCGAACTGCCCCTCTGGTCGGAGACCGTGCGCATCATCACCGAAGCCGCCGCGTTGCGCGATGGGGCGAAATGACGGCACCGTCCCATGAACGCCAACCCGCCGCCTGAACTTGCCGACTGAACTTCAAGCGACCCTGGTCGGCTTGATGGCCATTCTCATCTGGTCGTCGCTGGCGCTATTGACCGTCCTCGCCGGCCCGCTGCCGCCCCTGCAACTGGTCGCCATGGCCTTCACAATCGTGTTCGCGCTGACCCTCATGCGATGGCTGAGCCGGGGCGAGAACCCAATCCGGCATATGCGCCTGCCGCTACCCGTCTGGGCGCTGGGGATCAGCGGGCTGTTCGGCTACCACTTCTTCTATTTCCTCGGGGTACAGAATGCGCCGCCCGCCGAGGCCAATCTTATCAATTATCTATGGCCGATGCTGATCGTCTTGTTCGCCACCCTGCTGCCGGCCAATAGCGGCGTCGGCCGCATGCGCTGGTTTCATATCGCCGGCGCCGGGGCCGGCCTGCTCGGCACGGTCGTTCTCATCAGCGCGGGCGGAGTCGGCGGCGGTGCGGCCGGGCTGACCTTTCGGGTGGAATATGCCGGCGGTTATCTCGCCGCCCTGGCCGCCGCGTTCATCTGGGCGAGTTATTCGGTAACCTCGCGGCGCATCGCCCACATCTCCACCGATTCCATCGGCGCCTTCTGCGGCGGCACCGCAGCCTTGGCCTGGATCGCCCATGGGTTATTGGAAACCACGATCTGGCCCGGCGACCCGGTATCCTGGCTGGCGGTGCTCTTCCTCGGCCTGGGACCGGTCGGCACGGCGTTCTTCGTGTGGGACTATGGCGTCAAACACGGCAATCTGCGGGTGCTCGGGGCCTCGGCCTATGCCGCGCCGCTGCTGTCCACGGTCTCGTTGGTGGTCGCCGAATACGCCTTGCCCAGCTGGCCGCTCGCCATCGCCTGCGCGCTGATCGTCGGTGGCGGCCTGCTGGCGGCGAAGGATATGTTCCGCCGTTCAAGCTAACTGGGCGCGCCGAAAAGCCGCCATATGAAACGCCGCATTAGGCGGTTCATAGATAAAGTCCCGGCCAACCGGGCAGGCGCGCCGGGCGCGGCAACCCAGATCCATGCAATCGGCGCCAGCCGGCGCGGCGATATGGCCGATACAGGCCGGCACATCGTAGCCGTCGGGCCCGAACGCGGCGACCGGACAGGCCGGCAGGCAGGGCCTATCGGCACAGCTATCGCAGGGTCGGGACCGGTCATCGCGCGGCGGCAATTCGAGGCGCTCGGCGAAGGCCAGCGCACCGCGATAGGCGTGCCACAGACCATAGTCGGGATGGATCAGCACTCCGAGCGGCGAGGCATAGACCGGTTCGGACCGCTGCGCCCAGCGCTGAAACGGCAGATGGGGCGGTCCACCGAAGGGAAATAGCGGCGTCGCGCCGGTATCTACAGCCGCCGCGCTCAAGACATCGCGCACCCAATCGTCGAGGGGGTTGGCGCGATCGGCAGTGCGCCCCGCCGCCCGCGCGGCCGTGAACGCCCGCCACATAGCCGGCCCGGCATTGCCGACCAACACCAGCGTTGCCGGACCGCCCGGCACACTATCTTCGCCGACAGGATAAAACCCGCCGCGGAGGATCAAACCGTGGGGTGCAATGAGTTCTACGACACTCTCAATATCGGCCATTTAACCATCATGCCGCAAAGCCCCTCTCCTTTGGGGAGAGGGTTTAGCATCACTCCGCCGCGATGAGCTTTTTCAGATATTGGCGGTCGAGCAGTTCGGCGATCTGGATCGTGTTGAGCGCCGCGCCCTTGCGCAGATTGTCCGACACCACCCACAGGTTCAGCCCGTTATCGACGGTCGGGTCCTCGCGCACGCGGCTGACAAAGACCAGATCCTCGCCGGCTGCCTCCACCGGGGTGACATAGCCTTCGTCGGCGCGGTGATCGATCAGGGACACGCCATCGGCATCCTTCAGAACAGCGCGGGCTTCCTTGGTCGACAGGGCGCGTTCGAATTCCAGATTGATCGCCTCGGCATGGCCGATGAATACCGGCACGCGCACGCAGGTTGCGGTCAGCTTGATCTTGGGGTCGAGGATCTTCTTGGTCTCGACCACCATCTTCCATTCTTCCTTGGTCGACCCGTCATCCATGAACACGTCGATATGAGGAATCACGTTGAAGGCGATCTGCTTGGTGAATTCCTTCTTCTCGATGGGGTCGTTCACATAGACCGAGCGGGTCTGGTTGAACAATTCGTCCATCGCGTCCTTCCCGGCGCCGGAGACCGACTGATAGGTGGACACCACAACGCGCTTGATGGTGAAGGCATCGTGCAGCGGCTTCAGCGCCACCACCATCTGCATGGTCGAGCAGTTGGGGTTGGCGATGATGTTGCGCTTGGTATAGCCGGCGATCGCGTCGGGATTCACTTCCGGCACGATCAGCGGCACGTCCGGATCGGTGCGGTACTGGGAGGTATTGTCGATAACGATACAGCCCGCCGCCGCGGCGCGCGGCGCATGTTCGGCCGAGACCTTGGCGCCCGGCGAAAACAGCGCAATATCGGTGCCGGTGAAGTCGTAATCTGCCAGGGACTGAATTTTAAGCGGTTCGCGCTCGCCGAACGAAACCTCGCGGCCGGCCGAGCGTTCGCTCGCCAGGGCCACCACTTCGCCGGCGGGAAAGTCCCGCTCGTAAAGGGTTTGCAGCATTTCACGGCCGACATTACCCGTCGCGCCAACCACGGCAACTTTGTAACTCATATCATCTATTCCGGTTCATCGGGCCGGCCCCCAATATGCCGGGCCGCCTGTTAGCGTTCAATTAAGCGCCAAAGACACGATTTGCAAGACTGTATTGGCCGCAAGCCATGCGCTTTAGCCATTCTCAAATCCATGGCAACATGGCGCCATGGCTGAGCGATTTGCCACATATGCCGCGTTCTGGCCGCATTATTTGCGCGAGCACAGCCGACGCGAAACGCGAGCGCTGCACTATTTCGGCACCGGATTGGCCGTGGTGTGCGTGATCGCCGCTGTGGCGATCCCGTTCTGGTGGCTGCTCGCGGTTGCCTTTGTGGCGGGATACGGGCCGGCCTGGATCGCCCATGGCTTTATCGAGCACAACAAGCCAGCGACCTTCACCCACCCATTCTGGTCGCTGATCAGCGATTTCCGCATGCTGTATTACGGGCTCACCGGCCGTCTCGCCGCCGAACTGGAGAGCGCGGGTGTGGAACGGTAACCCATTTCTAAGCGAGCTTGGTAAAGCTCCCTCTCCCATAGAGAGAGGGCTGGGGTGAGGGGTTACAAACCTCACCGTGTTTCCTGGATATACCCTAACCCCTCACCCGCTCGCATTCGCTCGCCACCCTCTCCCTATGGGAGAGGGTTACTTATTCGGGCTTACCGGAAATCAGGCTGTCGTATTTCATGCCGCCGAAATAGGTGCCGGCGGCGACGCGGCGCTCGATCTCGGCTTTCAGGGCCGCGGCCAGATCGGGGCCGATGCGGCCCTCTTTGACCAGACCGTCGGCGCCGCGGCGGAACCAGTTGGCGGTTGTCGCCGGATCTTCGGTTTCGATGAAATTAAAACTGCGCGCCTGACCGGGCACGAAACCGGCCGCGCGCACCATGCGCGGCAGCCGGCGCATCAGCCAGGCATCATTGACCTGATGCTCGACGAATGATTCGGCGCAGGCCTGCAACGGATCGCGATCACCGATGGCGGCCGACATGGTGGAGAAATCGCCGTCGCAGATGGCCAGCGTGCCGCCGGGCCGCAGCACCCGGAACAATTCCGCCAGCACCGCCTCGGGATCGGCCACATGGGTGAGCACCGTATGGGCGACGATGACATCGAACGACGCCGCGTCGAACGGCAGATCGTCACCGGGAGCTTCCACGAATGTGAGCCCCTCCAAGCCGGCGGCGAGTTCGCGGGCATGTTCGATGAGGAATGTCGCCTGGTCGGCGCCGACCACTTCGGCCACGTCGGGCCGTTTGATCAAGGTGCGCGACTGGGCGCCGGTGCCGCAGCCCACATCGAGCACCCGGACATTCTCGGGAAAATCGATATCGCCCAAATAGGTTTCCAGAATGGCAATCTGCTGGGGCAACGACGCGCGAAGTTCCAGCCCCTTGGCGATTTCCGCCAGCAGGGCCGGATCGGCTTCGTTGATGGTTAGATAAACGTCGGGCATGGCTTTATTCTCACAGGGGTCAGTCCCAAAAACAAACGGCGGCAGAGAACTGCCGCCGTTCGGGGGTCGTCATCCGGCCTTAGCCGTGCGGCGCGCCCTTACCAAGTATGACGGGCGACTTGCCCAGAATGACGGATGATCCGGTCGCTTTAGACGCCCGCGACGAGGCCAGCGCATTCTCGATGAGCAGGTCGATGCGAGACTTGGTCTCGGTCATGGTCGCCTGCCTATTGCCTTCGATCGCCGCCAGCATGGCCTGGCTAATGGCGCACTGGCCACCATTTGCGCCGTGCTTGGCGGCAGCCTGATCATGGGCCTGCTGCGCCGAGGCCGGTGCCGAGAACGACATTGCCAGCGCCATGGTTGCGACGGCGGTAGCGGCAGTCGTCAGAATTGCTTTCATCGCCTGTTTCCTCATGCAGCGTTGAAGCCCAAAGCTTACGCCGGGCTTCGACTCCGGGTCAATCGGCGGTGCGGTCCAGCTCGGCGATCAGCTTGGTGCCCATCTCCTCGGTCGAGACCAGATGGCAGCCCTCCTGCATGATATCGCCGGTGCGGTAGCCCTCATTGAGCACGTTCTGCACCACGGTCTCGACCCGGTCCGCATCGTCGCCCAGATCGAACGAATAGCGCAGCATCATGGCGAAGCTGAGCATCATGGCCAGCGGATTGGCCTTGCCCTCGCCGGCGATGTCGGGCGCCGACCCGTGCACTGGCTCGTACATGGCATAACGCTTGCCGGTCACCGGATCGGGGTTGCCCAAGCTGGCCGACGGCAGCATGCCGAGCGAGCCGGTCATCATCGCCGCTTCGTCGGACAGGATATCGCCGAACAGATTATCGGTGACGATAACGTCGAACTGATGGGGGTCGCGGATCAATTGCATGGCGCAATTGTCGGCCAGGATGTGGTGGAATTCCACATCGGGAAATTCTTCGCGCGCCACCCGGGCGGAAACCTGCCGCCAGAACACGCCGGTCTCCATGACGTTGGATTTCTCGGCGCAATGCACCTTGTTCTTTCGTTTGCGCGCCAACTCGAAGCCGACCCGCATAACCCGCACGATTTCCTCTTCGGTGTAGGCCTGGGTATCGACGACGCGAACGGTGCCGTCCTCCAGCGTCTGCTCCCCCTTGGGCTGACCGAAATAAACCCCCGATGTCAGCTCGCGCAGGATCATGATATCGAGGCCCCGGACCACTTCGGCCTTCAGGGTAGAGGCATCGACCATGGCGTCGAGCACGATGGCCGGGCGCAGGTTGGCAAACAGATCGAGGTCCTTGCGCAGCCGCAGCAGGCCTGCCTCGGGCCGGTGTTCGCGCGGCACATCGTCCCATTTTGGCCCGCCGACGGCGCCGAACAGCACCGCGTCGGTGGACTTGGCGATTTCCATGGTCTCGTCGCGGATCGACACCCCATGGGCGTCGTAGCACGCGCCCCCGGCCAGATCCTCGGTGACGTCGAAGCGCACGCTGCCCTTCTCGTCGAACCAATTGATCACCCGCTGGACCTGCGCCATCACCTCGGGGCCGATACCGTCGCCCGGCAGGACCAAAACACTTCTATTCGCCGCCATACTTCCCTCTTCCCTCAGACCGATTGTATTATTGGATTTTTATGCAGTGAGCCGCTTACGACGCCGCTTTGTGCAACCAGGGCTGCTGCAGGCGCTGTCCGCCTTCATACTCGGTGATCTTACCGTCTTTCTGCAGCGTCAAGCCGATATCGTCCAAACCCTCGAGCAGGCATTGCTTGAGGAACGGGTCGAGATCGAAATCATAGGTAACGCCGTTGGGGGCGTGGATTTTCTGATCTTCCAAATCGACCGTCAGCTCCGGGTTCTCCGCATCGTTGGCCACCGCCATCAACTCGTCGACCTGCTCGGGCGGCAGCTTGATCAGCAGCATGCCGTTCTTAAAGCTGTTGTTATAAAAAATGTCGGCATAGGAAGACCCGATCACCACCTGAATGCCGAAATCCTGCAGCGCCCACGGCGCGTGCTCGCGCGACGAGCCGCAGCCGAAATTCTCGCCGGCGATGATGATCTTGGCATTGGTATAAGGCTCGCGGTCGAGAACGAACTCGCCGGTTTTCTTGCCGTCGGCGTCGGTGCGCAGCTCGTGGAACAGCCCCTTGCCGAGGCCGGTGCGCTCGATGGTTTTCAAAAACTGTTTCGGGATGATCTTATCGGTATCGATATTGACCATCGGCAGCGGCGCCGCAACGCCGGTGACTTTCGAGAATTTTTCCATGTTCGTTCGTCCTATCGCTTCAACACCAGGCAATTGGCCACCTTATCGTGCAACGCCTGTTTTTGCCGGGTAAATGCGGCTATCACAAAGCCGAGAAAGAAAATGACTATCGAAACGTATCTCATCCAGTAGCGGATACTCGCGCGGCTGAAGGCGACACGCTCGCCCTCGAGATCGGTCACGTAGAGGCCCATAATCATCTTGCCAATTGTCGCCTGGGTCACGGCGCTCTCCATCACCGCGTAATAGAGCCAAATGGTAAATAACGCGACGAGCTGAAACAGGCGAAAAACATAAAAATCAGCCCCCTCATGCACCGGCGTCGTTATATCGACATCGAAAATCAAACCGAGAATCCACACCACGATCAACAGAATGCCACTGTCGATCGCCGCGGCGATCAATCGCAGCCAAAAGCCCGCATAGCGGAAACTGATCCCGGAGAAGCTATCGGCCATATCGCTGGCTTACACCTCGGAAAAATCACGAACGTCGGTGAGCCGGCCCGACACGGCCGCCGCCGCCGCCATCGCCGGGCTCACCAAATGGGTGCGGCCGCCGCGGCCTTGCCGTCCTTCGAAATTGCGGTTCGACGTGGAAGCGCAGCGCTCGCCCGGTTCCAGGCGGTCGGCGTTCATCGCCAGACACATGGAACATCCCGGCTCGCGCCAATCGAAACCGGCCTCAACGAAGATCTTATCGAGACCTTCTTCCTCGGCCTGGATTTTGACCAGACCCGAACCCGGCACGATCATGGCATAGACGCTGTCGGCGACCTTGCGGCCCTCGGCGATCTTCGCCGCCTCGCGCAGATCTTCGATGCGCCCATTGGTGCACGAGCCGATAAACACCTTGTCAATGGCGACATCCTGCATCGCGGTGCCGGGGGCCAGATCCATATATTCCAGCGACCGCTCCCAGGCTTGGCGTTGATTGTCGTCGCTGGTGTCATTTTCGGGGTCGGGGACCGCGCCGGTGATCGGCACGACATTTTCCGGGCTGGTACCCCAGGTGACCTGCGGCACAATATCGGCGGCCGCAAGGATGACTTCCTTGTCATAGGCCGCGCCGTCATCGGTGGGCAGGGTTTTCCAATAGGCAACGGCCTGCTCCCAGGCGCCGGCCTTGGGCGCCATGGGCCGGCCTTCCAGATAGGCGTAGGTGACGTCGTCGGGCGCGATCAGGCCGGCGCGCGCGCCGCCCTCGATCGACATGTTGCACACGGTCATGCGCCCTTCCATCGACAGGTTACGTACCGCCTCGCCGGCATATTCGATGACATGGCCGGTGCCGCCGGCGGTGCCGATGGCGCCGATCATGGCCAGGATCATAT
>JABDJY010000064.1 GCA_013003285.1 Alphaproteobacteria bacterium
TTTCATGATCAACCGTTTCGGCCGTGAGCTCTACGAGACCTTTTTTAAGGACTATACCGAGAAGGTCTGGGGTGTTCCCTGCACCGAAATCGGCCAGGAATGGGGCGCACAGCGCATTAAGGGTTTGAGCGTTTCGCGTGCGATTGCCCATGCCCTAAGTGCGCCGGTGCGCCGCCTGAGCCCCAATCAAGAAGCTAAAAACACCAGCCTTATCGAGAGCTTCCTTTATCCAAAATACGGTCCCGGCCAGATGTGGGAAACCGTGGCGGAAAAGACGCAGGCCGCTGGCGGCGACGTGAGAATGAAGCAGCGTGCGGTGGGGGTCGAGGTGAAGGACTCCCGCATCACCGCAGTTGTTGCCCAAGATATGGACAGCCAAGAGAAAACCCGCATCGACGCCGATTATGTGATCTCGACAATGCCGGTTCGTGAATTGGTGGAATCCATGGGCGATGGTGTGCCCGGCGAGGTGCGACGGGTTTCGGACGGATTGCAATATCGCGACTTTGTAACGGTTGGATTATTGCTTCGAAAACTAAAGCCCACCAAGGGATCGGTCGCGGAGTCCCCGATCCATATCGTGCCCGATAACTGGATCTATGTTCAGGATAAGGGGGTCACTGTCGGTCGGCTTCAGATCTTCAATAATTGGAGCCCTTGGATGGTTGCCGACCCCAACACGGTTTGGATCGGTATGGAGTATTTTTGCGCCGAGGGTGACGGCATTTGGTCGATGGGCGACGAGAACCTGAAACTATTTGCGCTGAGCGAATTGGAGAAACTTGGACTGGCGGACCCGGGCGATCTATTGGATGGCGTTGTTCTGCGGGTGCCCAAAGCCTATCCGGGCTATTATGGGACCTACAGCGAGTTTCACATCGTTCGTGATTATATGGACTCAATTTCCAACCTATTCCTGGTCGGGCGCAACGGGATGCACCGTTACAATAACCAGGACCACTCCATGCTGACAGCGCGCTATGCGGCGGCGGCGATCATGGAAAATTCTCTCGATAAGGCCCCCTTATGGGAGGTCAATGTCGACGATGAATATCACGAGGAAAAAGCAGAAAGTTAGGGGCTGGCTCGGAATAGAATTTCCGAATGGCCAGCTTGAGCAGACGTTCGCTTCAATCAGCGCCGCTCGACCGATTAACTAAATACTAGGTGCCCGGAATCGGGTCGTTAGTGAAATTGCCGGATCCGGCACCCTGGATTGCGCCTTGCGTATCGACGAAAAATTCCTGCAATTCCGGTCCGACAAGGACCATGCCTACGGCGGCGACGATTGCGACAAACGCAGCCAAAAATGCATATTCAACAGCAACTGCGCCAATTCTATCCGTGGCGTAGTGATGGATCAGCACTGAGAATTTATTAACTATATTCATGCCGTATTCCATATTCTTCGGTTTGATCAACCCAATTCTATTTTAGTTTTCTTTTCAGTTGCAAACATAACAGAATAACCGGCTGATACATATCGTTTCGAATAAGAAAACTGAACATTTGCGAATTGAGGCCAATAGCTCGGGCCCGCTTTGATATGAACATGGCGAACCCGATTCAGAAAAAATGTGGGCAACAAAAAAGGCCGGCGCTCAGAGACGCCGGCCTTGTTCGTTTCATTCCGATAATTGCCGAAAAATCAGCTCGGCAGTGTCGGAATAGCGGCGCCGGCACCATCAAGTGCTTGGCCGATATCGTCGAAGAAAGCGCTCAAGTTGTTGCCGAGCAGTCCCATACCGGCAGCGGCGACGATGGCGATAAACGCGATCAGAAACGCATACTCGGTGGCGACGGCGCCGGCTTTATCTTTCCGCAGACGAAGCGCCAGCGTTTGAAGATATGTCAAAGCGTACATTTTACCCTCCTGGTTTAAAACAGGCCCGACCTTGGGCCCCGCTGATTGCCTGCCAATCAAAGCAAGGCAAGAACAACATGATTTCGTTAATAATGTATATATACTACAAAATAATGGCAAAAGTTGAGTATAGAAGCTAAAAATGAATATAAAATTTGATCTAAATTTCAATAAAAATCCTCTATTATATTGTTAGTGGTTATAGAAAATTAACCATGTCTATTAGAGACTCCGGCGGGTGCCCGGCTGGAATGGGGTGGCCTTGAAGGCGCAATTCGCGGCTAGGTCGCGCCGTAAAAAACAAACCCCCGAGCGCTTAATGGCTCTGGGGGCTCGGATTAAAAATATGGCGCCCCTTCTTGCTGAACGATTGGCCATCTGCAACAAATTCGTGATTTGTCGGCAATTATGAATTCTTATTAATGAAGTGCCGGTGCTAAACCCGTTCGTCCAAGTTGGATTTTTTAATGACTTCTGATCCGATGCCCGAAAAATCACGGTTTGTATCGTTCGCCCTAAGATCGGCCCTGGCTCTTATCCTCTTCGTCGCAGTCGTATCGATCGGATTTGGTGTTGGCGTATTGGTTCAATCGAATCCCCAGTGGGCGGTGTTGAGCACTGCCGCGACCGATGCGCAATTCGAAGAAAGGGTCGCCGACTATTTAACCCGCAACCCCGAGGTCATCGCCGATGCGTTCGAGGCCTATGCGGAGCGTCAAGGTGGCTCGACGAGCTTTTCTTCTGCGCAGAACAATAATACGGGCCACAGTGCCTCGCGGCGTTTGACAAGAGCAGAGCGGGATCGACAGCTGAACGAGGATCCCGATAGCCCCGTGCGGGGTAATGCGAACGGCAATATAACCTTGGTGGAGTTCTTTGATTACAACTGTCCCTATTGCCGGCAGATCTTAGAGACTTTGGATGATCTGCAAGACGCCAATCCGAGATTACGTATCGTCTATAAGGAAT
>JABDJY010000105.1 GCA_013003285.1 Alphaproteobacteria bacterium
CGGGCAGGCGCACCTTGCGCGTCGCCGTCTTGCGGACCAAATCGCGGTCCTCTTTCCGGCGGCGGCGTTCGTCTGCCCGTTCAATGGCCCAGTCGAGCAGGGCATCGGCGGTGCCAGGATCACCCGATAGATAGAGATCGAAATGATCTCTGACCTGGGCTTCCACAACACGGGCGGCCTCGGGCATGGACAGGCGTTCCTTGGTCTGGCCTTGGAACTGTGGCTCGCCGATGAACAACGACAACATGATGGTGACGCCGTCGAATATATCGTCGGCGGTAACCCGGCTGGCGCGCTTATTGTTGGTGAGCTCGCCGTACCCTTTAAGCCCCTTGGTCAGCGCGGCGCGGATGCCGGCCACATGGCTGCCGCCTTCCGGCGTTGGCACCGTATTACAGTAGGAATTGACGAAGCCGTCGCCGTCGATCGGCCAGCAAATGGCCCATTCAACCTGTCCCTTGGTGCCGTTGAGGTCGGTACGGCCACTGAATATGGCGGCGCCCACCAAGGGCCGGTCGCCCATGGTCGTGCGCAAATAGTCGAGAATACCGCCGGGGAAGTGGAGGTTCTCCTGGGCGGGCACTTTGGCGGCTTCAGCCAAATCTTGCGGGCAGGACCAGCGGATTTGCACGCCTCGAAACAGATAGGCCTTCGAACGCGCCATCTCGTAAAGCCGGCGCGGCTGAAATTTTGCGTTATCGCCGAAAATTTCCGGGTCGGGGAGAAACGATATGGAGGTGCCTCGACGGTTCGCCGTCGCCTTTAGCTTCTTGAGCTTGCTGACCGGTTTGCCGCGTTCGTAGTCCTGCGCCCAAACTTGGCGATCACGCGCCACTTCCACATGCAGCGTTTCCGACAAGGCGTTGACGACACTGACGCCGACACCGTGCAAGCCGCCAGAGGTCTGGTAGACATTATCGCTGAACTTGCCGCCCGAATGCAGCGTGGTGAGGATGACTTCCAATGCCGATTTGGTCTTGTACTTCGGATGGGCATCGACCGGGATGCCACGGCCATTATCAATGACCGTCAGCGATCCGTCGTCGGACAGCGCAACGTCAATACGATCAGCGTGGCCTGCCACCGCTTCGTCCATGGCATTGTCGATCACCTCGGCGGCCAGATGATGTAGCGCGCGATCGTCGGTGCCGCCGATATACATGCCCGGCCGTTTACGGACCGGCTCGAGGCCTTCGAGGACCTCGATATCCTTTGCCGTATAGCCGCGCGTCTTCTTCGGCGACGCATCGCCGGGTTCCGCGAATAAATCGGCGGTGTTTTGTTTGGCTGCCTTCGCCACTTTGATCTATTCCTGTTATGGCTTAACTGATGCTGCGTACCCCGCAGCGCGCGGTACGGTATTCTATTTGCGCGCCGGCGAGAGATTCGCCAAGGGCAGGAGAGATGTAATGGCAGAGTCGCCCGAACCAAGCCAGAATCAAGAGCCTAATGGCGAACTTTTTATTCAAACCGTGGCCATGCCGGCCGACACGAACGCCAATGGCGATATTTTCGGTGGCTGGCTATTGTCGCAAATGGATATCGCCGGCGGCATCGCCGGACGTAATTACTCAGCCGGGCGGACGGTTACCATTGCGGTGGAGAGCATGACCTTCCGCAAGGCGGTCAAAGTAGGTGATGTGGTGTCGTGCTACGCCGAACTCATCAAGGTCGGCACCACATCGATGACATACCGCATCGAGGCCTGGGCCATTCGGGCGCAAAGTTTTGTGCGCGAAAAAGTGACCGAAGGCGTGTTCACTTATGTGGCAATAGGGACCAACGGACGTCCGCGTAAAGTCCACCCCGATCAGGATATGGAAGAAGTATGAAACACCTCATAACGACAGCTGTCCTAAGCAGCGTATTAATGATGTCAGGTGCTGCGGTTGCCGGCGAGGCCGATGTTGTCGGTGTGCGCATGGTCGAACGCGGCGGCACTTATAGTTTCAGCGTCACGGTGCGCCATGCCGATGCCGGTTGGGACCATTATGCCGATAAATGGGAGGTGGTGACGCCCGATGGCACGGTGATCGACACCAGGGTGCTGGCGCACCCCCATGATAATGAGCAGCCTTTCACGCGCAGCCTTGGTGGCGTGCGCATTCCCGCTGATCTCACCAAAGTGCGGGTACGCGCCCACGACAAGGTGCATGGTTATGGCGGTCGTGAAATGGAGATCGACATGAAAACCGGCGAGGCGAGCCCGGCAGGAGGGCAATCATGAGCAGCGCCGCAACCGCGGGCCCGGGGCCCGGCTATCGGGACCATCCCGAGCATATCATCGAATTCGAACCCAGCCCGAAACGGGTGCGGGTGACCTTCGCCGGTGAGGACATCGTCGACACGACGAACGCGTTGATCCTTTATGAATCGCGCCACGTGCCGGTCTATTATTTCCCCCGCGCCGATGTCGCCATGGAGCGATTGGTGGCGACAGATAATTCGACCCATTGCCCGTTCAAGGGCGACGCCAATTATTTCTCCGTCGTGGTCGATGGCCAGACAGCAGAGAACGCCGTGTGGAGCTATGAACACCCATTCGACGAGGTCAGCGGGCTCAAGGACTATGTGGCGCTCTATTGGAACTGCGTCGACCATTGGTACGAGGAGGACGAAGAGGTGTTCGTCCATGCCCGCAGCCCGCGGGTGCGCGTCGATATCCTCGATAGCTCGCGCCCGGTGCGCGTCGAGTTGGGCGGTGAGACGGTGGCGGAAACAAACCGCGCCCGTTTCCTGTTCGAGACAAACCTGCCGACCCGCTATTACATCCCGCGTGAGGATGTGAGCGCCGAGCTATTGGCGTCGGAAACCAGTACTCAATGCCCCTATAAGGGCACCGCCAGTTATCATTCGGTCAAAGTGGGGGACGCGGTCCACGAGGATATCGTCTGGTACTACACCGATCCGGTGCATGAGAGCGCCAAGATCAAAGATTATCTGTGTTTCTTCAACGAGAAGGTGGATGCGGTCTATATAGACGGTGTCGCCGAGGAGAAACCGAAGACCAAATGGTCCTGATGCCCAATTAACAATTTTGAATAAGTAAAAGGCCCCGCCAATTTCCCGGCGGGGCCTTTCGCTTTGATCCGTCGAATGTCGTCTTACGACGAATAGTACATCTGGAACTCGATCGGGTGGGGCGCCTGCTCGAACGCCAAGGTCTCTTCTTCCTTGAGCTCAATATAGCCGTCGATCTGCGTATCGGTGAAGACGTCGCCCTTCTTGAGGAAGTCGCGATCGGCATCCAGCGATTCGATCGCTTGGCGTAGCGAACCGCAAACCGTCGGCACGCCTGAGAGTTCTTCCGGCGGCAGATCGTAGAGATCCTTGTCCATGGGATCGCCGGGATGGATCTTGTTGTCGATCCCGTCGAGGCCGGCCATCAGCATGGCGGAGAACGCCAGATAGGAGTTCGCCATGGCATCGGGGAAACGAACTTCGACGCGTTTGCCATTGGGGCTGGAGGCGAAGGGAATGCGGCACGACGCCGAGCGATTGCGCGCGGAATAGGCCAACAGGACCGGCGCCTCGAATCCCGGCACCAAGCGCTTGTAGCTGTTGGTGGTCGGGTTGGTGAAGGCGTTGATCGCGCGGGCGTGCTTGATGATACCGCCGATGTAATAAAGCGCAGTTTCCGACAAATCGGCGTAGCCCGAACCGGCGAACAGCGGCTTGCCGTCCTTCCAGATTGACTGATGGACATGCATGCCCGAGCCGTTATCGTCGAGCACCGGCTTCGGCATGAAGGTTGCCGATTTGCCGTATTGGTGCGCCACCATCTGCACGCAATATTTATAGATCTGCGTTTGGTCGGCGGTGCGCAGCAGCGTGTTGAACTTCTGGCCCAACTCGTGCTGGCTCGGCGCCACTTCGTGATGGTGCTTTTCCATCTCCAGGCCCATGGCGATCATCTGAGTCACCATCTCGGCGCGCATGTCGGTCATGGAATCGACGGGCGGTACCGGGAAATAACCGCCTTTGATACCTGGCCGATGGCCGAAATTGCCCTCGGGAAACTCGGTGCCGGAATTGTAGG
The DNA here is from genome assembly GCA_013003285.1 of Alphaproteobacteria bacterium. Taxonomy (GTDB): domain Bacteria; phylum Pseudomonadota; class Alphaproteobacteria; order UBA6615; family UBA6615; genus JABDJY01. Next base: position 4,040 of record JABDJY010000105.1, read on the forward strand.
GACCTTCTTCGCTGTCGATTTGATAGAAGGTTTGGTTCATTGACACATCGAAACGCACATCGTCGAACACGAAGAACTCGGCTTCTGGGCCGAAATAGGCGGTATCGCCAGCGCCGGTTGAGCGCATATAGGCTTCGGCCTTTTTCGCCGTGCTGCGCGGGTCGCGCGCATAGGGCTCGCCGGTGGTCGGCTCGAGAATGTCGCAGAACAAGATCAGCTGCGGCTGGGCGGTGAACGGGTCCATCACCGCCGATGCCGGATCGGGCATCAGCGTCATATCGGATTCATTAATCGCCTTCCAGCCGGCGATCGACGAGCCATCGAACATGATACCGTCGGTGAAGAAATCGTCGTTGACCGTCGAGACATGCTGGGCGGTGTGCTGCCATTTGCCGCGCGGGTCGGTGAAGCGAAGATCGACGAATTCAACGCCATTCTCCTTGATCATATCCATGACTGATTGGACATCGGACATTGTGTGGGTACCCCCTGTCGGTTTTCGTTAATTGAATTCAGTTGATGGTTCGCGTTCCGGAAGGAACTCCCGAAACGAATGTTGCTCTAGACGGCATCTGCGCCGCGCTCGCCGGTGCGAATACGGATTGCTTCATCAATTGTCGAGACAAAAATTTTGCCGTCGCCAATCCGGCCCGTATGGGCGGCCTCTTGAATGGCCTCGATCGCCCGTTCGGCGAGATTGTCTTCGATGACCAGTTCGATTTTCACCTTGGGCAAAAAGTCGACCACATACTCCGCGCCGCGATACAATTCGGTGTGGCCTTTCTGGCGGCCGAAGCCCTTGGCTTCGAGGACTGTTAGTCCTTTTAGGCCGACCTCGTTCAGAGCCTCTTTGACCTCGTCGAGTTTGAACGGCTTGATAATCGCTTCAATTTTCTTCATCGCCTTTTTAGCCCTCTATTGTGCGACCGTAACCTTGCACGGGCACCTTGGTGGTCTCGGTCTTGAATAAGCATGAAGTGTGCCAATTCCCCATTGCCCCGAAAGTGGGCAACCATATTGCCTCTGCCCTCGCTTGTCCGGTGTTTTGTCTATTTTTTCGTGCGCGCGCTGCCTAATATTTTTGCACTATGATGAAATAGACGGCAGCGTTAACGCGCGAGCGCCTCTTCGACCCGGCTCAAAGCGGTGCGAATATTATCGACCGAGTTGGCGTAAGAGAACCGCACATAGCCTTCGCCAAGATGCCCGAAGCTGGTGCCGGCGACCGTGGCCACGCCGGCTTTCTCCAACAACATGTCTTGAATTTCGCGGGCATCGCGGCCCGTCCCGGTAATGTTGGGGAAGGCATAGAAGGCGCCGTTCGGCGTGCGGCAGCTGATTCCCGGAATAGCGTTCAGGCCGTCGACGATCACCCCACGCCGCTCATCGAAGGCCGCGACCATCTGATGCACAGAATCTTGCGGCCCCTCCAAGGCGGCGATACCGGCGAACTGGGTCGCCGCATTGACGCAAGAATGGCAGTTGATCGCCAGCCGTGTGGCGTGATCGACCAGGGCTTCCGGCCACAGGGCGTAACCCAGGCGCCAGCCGGTCATGGCATAGGTCTTACTCCAGCCGTCCAACAGGATCAGCCTGTCGCGCAGGCTCTCAAATTCCAGCAGGCTGATATGCTCGTGCCCGTCATAGGTCATCTGGGAATAGATCTCGTCCGACAGGATGGCGACGTGAGGGTGCTTTTCGAGACCGGCGACCAGCTTTTCCATCTCCGATCGGGGCACGGCGCCGCCGGTCGGGTTGGTCGGGGTGTTGAGGATCATCAGTCTTGTGTTCGGCGTGATGAGCGACAGGACCTCGTCCGCATCGAAAGAAAAATCCTTTTCTTCGATCAGCGGAATAGGCACCGCGGTGGCGCCGGAATAGTTGATCACCGATTCATAGATCGGGAAGCCCGGGTTGGGATACATGATCTCGGCGCCCGGCTCGCCGAACATCAGGATGGCGAAGAACATGGTCACCTTGCCGCCAGGCACACAGACGATGTGATTGGGGTCGACGGCGACACCGCGGGTACGGTCGATGTCGGCGGCAACCGCCTCGCGCAGCGCCAGCACGCCCGGCGCCGGCGTGTAACCGTGATGGCCATCGTGCAGCGCCTTCACGGCAGCTTCGACGATATGCTCGGGCGTGCGGAAATCGGGCTGGCCGATACCCAAATTGATGATGTCATGACCCTGTTGGCGCAGCGCCTCGGCGCGGGCCAAAACCTCAAACGCGGACTCGGTTCCCAGACGGGAAATATTCTCTGCGAGTTGCAGCATGATGGTTTGCTCTTCGATGGTTGATAGGCGGCGCTGCCGGGCAGGGCGCAATATGGCGCAGCGGCCCCGCCTGAGCAAAAATTTTATGCGCTTATCTCGGGAAGTCAGCCGGCCATCTGGAATGATTTCACCGAATAGTGAAATGACAGTACGCGGCGCATCTATATATTGTTTCTCTAATATATAGATTCCGCAAAGACGCCCATCAGGGCTATCGAAGGAGCCACCATGTTCAGACTTATTCCCGCAGCTATCGTCTTTGCGTCGCTTGCCGTCTTCGCGGTCCAACCGGCCACAGCACAGTCGGTGAAAGTTCCCGACCTCAATATCCGGCCGATCGAGGATGTGTTTGCCGACGGCCCGCCGCGTATCGCCGATCTAAGCGACCAAGACGGCACCTTGCTGTTTGTTTCCAGCATCCCGCTGGCCTGCTCCGTGGTCTATGGCGAGACGACGGCTTTCGGTCAGATCGCTGTCGACCAGGACATGGATGGCGGCGCCCATACCGATCATCACCCGGCGTTGTCAGGCCTGAAGCCGGATACGCTCTACCATTACCGGGTGCAGGGCACGGCGATTGACGGCACCTTATACGCCAGCTCGGTCATGACCTTCCGCACGCCCAAGGCCGCAGCCGCAGGCCCGCTCAATCTGGCCAGCCTGGAAGCCGGTGGGCGCATCTTGAATGTGAGCAGCAATTTCGGTGGCGGCTCCAATGATGCGTCCTGGGGCGCCGACAGCGCCATCGATGGACGGCGCACTACCGAATGGTCGTCTAACGGTGACGGCGATGGCGGCTTTGTCGAGATCGCCCTGGCCCGCGAAGCCCGGCTCGGCGCGGTCGAAGTCTGGACCCGCTCCATGAGCAACAACACCGCCCAAATCTTCAAATTCACCCTTACCACGGACAAGGGCGAGGTGTTGGGACCTTACGAGTTACCCGACGCGTCCAAGCCCCATCGTTTCGACATCGTCGTCACGGCCAAATCCCTGCGTCTCGATGTGGTTTCCAGCAATGGCGGCAATGTCGGCCTGGTTGAGTTCGCCGCCTATGCGGCGCAATAGGCCTCAGCTCGCTTGACGCCGACCGGGGTGGGGATTACACACTCCCACTTTCGGCGGTGGCTGTAGCTCAGTTGGTTAGAGCGCCTGGTTGTGGTCCAGGAGGCCGGGGGTTCAAGTCCCCTCAGCCACCCCAATTTTCCACGTCGATATCCTACGATTGTTCAACCCTCCCAGGCTGCACGCCTCTGGGTTGGCCACCAGTCGAGCATTTCGCTGTGCCGATTTACCGCGTCTACTCTTCGGCGGGAATGGTGGGGCGAATTTCACTTGAACAAAATATTGATTCACCCCAAAGTGGTTAAAGTGAAATCAATAACGAGTACTTGTTCCGATTATTCCTTGAATTACGCATACCATGATACTTGCCGGGCTAACCCGACTACTTCCGGTGATTAGCCCATTCGGCGGTAACTATTAGGGAGACTGAGCATGGCTGACGGAAAAGGCGACCCCGAGGATTTCGATGTACCCGAGGCATTGAGCGACAGCGAGCTTAAATCGCTAAACGCGCTGATTCACAAATTACCCATCCCGCATTTGGATGATCTGAAAGAACACCAGAAAGATTGCTGTTGTTGTTGCTGTTGCTGCGACAAAGATGACGCAACCGGCGCATCCGCCCGGTTCGATTTTAACCCCAGCCTGACCATCTACGCGATTCCGTTCTCTGGACCCCGACGAGCGATCTCGCGTATCGAGGGGACATTCTCCTGGAACGCCCCCGCGGGTACGGCAAGCGTTACTCTGGAATGGGAACGCTACAACTCCACCGGCCTGTTGATCCACGGCTTCCAGCCGCTGGGCCCGAACTACACTGGCCTTCCACCATCCGGATTTGCCGCCTGGGACACCAGATACACCCTTTCACTGGGCCATCGCGTCCACATAAGGGCGATCACAGACCAGGGCGTCACCAGTCGCGTTCGCTGGCGTGACGGCAACGGTGGCGCCGGCTGGCTATAGGCCGACTTCCGATAGGTGACGTTAGTTTGGGACTCTGATCAGGGAGAAATGCAATGGCGACCAAAGGTTCAAAGGCAGAGGAAATCGCATGGTACCAAGCCGCGGATTGCTGTTTGACTCCGGCGGGGCTTCTAAAGCCGACCGTGACCCTCGATGTGGACGTGACAGGTGGCGGTACTGGATTGACCGTTAAGGCGACCGCCACACATGCTTGCGGAATATCCGATTACGCCATTGGCGTGAAGATAAAAGGCCCCGGTGACACCGAATGGTGGAACTTTAGAGAAACCAGTGTCGCGCCAAATAACAATGAATGGAAATGGGGGCCGGGTGAGGCTGATCAACTGCCGGTTCCATCGCTCACGGAAGTCTATGTGTACGTTGCCGCGTTCAGCACATGTGTGACGATGGGCCAAGATAGCGCTCACATCTTGCTTCTTTGCATGATTGCGCAGCGGTGGTTCCGACGGCGCTGACATTGACGGCCCTTGTTTGAGCGACAATGAACATGGAGGGGTAGGTATATGGCCGCGAAGCCAGAGAAAAAGGGGAAACGAAAAGGAAAAAGCGTTTCAAAATCTCAAGAGACGAAGGGGTTTCTGACCGGTATATTGCCGGTGCAAGACGAAATTCGTCAGTTTACCGCATTCTACATAACCTTCATTACGGTTGGCCTCGATTTTCTGAAAGACGAGGCGGAGCGGATCGCACGGCGCTACCAGGCGGAACGGGCGAATATGACGGTGGACCAGCAGGTTGCCTTCTCCAATGCATTTTTGGATTACCGAAGAACGCGCCAAGGCATATCGTCGAAACTGGGTCATCTGGCGATCGCGAAGAATGCCATGGATGCGCTTCACCTTCTCGTCGAAGTCGAGAACGACCGAGACAGGTTGGCGCGATTTCACGCCATGAAAGTTGAACTGATGTTGAACGTGTTTCGACTTTTGATCGATCTCGCGAAAGATCTGAACAAAATGTCGGAAGACTTGAAACGCGCTGAACAAGCGATTCCTTAGATGAGGAAATGAGATGCCGAAAATACCGGACAGTCCGAAAGACTATTTCGCCGAATTGCCGGCCTCGACAAAGGAAATGGAGGCTGAGTATGGGAAAATCGTCGAGAAACTCCGATCCATCGCGCCCGATCTGGTAGAGCGCCATGAAAGGCTCGCCAATCTTCAATTCAACAATGAGGCCCATCTCGATGAGTTGATGGCGCTAATCGGACAACCCTTACCCGAATAACGCAAATCTTGGTGTTGTCCCGATAACTTGGCTTTGCCGGGCTGCGGACGATACAAGTTGCCGTTCGAATACGCTAAACTGACGCCACGGCGACTTCAGTTCCTGAATAGGCAACACTCATGACCATCCGTTGGATCGACAGCGTAACGGAACTTCTGCGTATCGTGGAAGTGAACCGAGCCGATACAGCGGCGATTGTCAGAGGGGTTTCCCGTCTAGACCTGATGAAAGTGGCCATGAGGCGGTTCTTCGTTTTGAGCGTCATCCCGATTCTTTTGTTTGCTCCGCAGACGGCGCCAGCACAGACAGTCTCTAGTGAGGAGAATCCGGTTCAGGCTGAGAGGGTCTTTGTTGTTGTAAATGACGGCGTGACCGGCGGATGCTTGCTGAAGCCCAACGCGTTAAAAATCGAGGCGGAGCAAATCTTGCAGCAGTCTGGTTTTTTGGTCATTGGCGATAACGACCAGGCTGACTTTAGATTTTCGATTTCACCGAAGGGCGGCCCCTTTGGCAACGTTGCGAATTCTTGTATTGGGGCCGTCGCCATTCAATTGACGCAGATTGAGCCTTTGGGCGGCCAAAGATTTGGAACCGTCCTGGCGCTTCAGAACGGCAATACCATTACGGGTCCAAAGCCGGAGTTTGAATCGCGACTCCGCCAATCCGTTGGTCAGCAGGTCTCCGCTCTGACAACCCAATTCCTCAAGGGGCGTGTCCCGTGAAAACCCATTGGATCGACAGCGCATCGGAACTTCTGCGCGTCTCGGAAATGTACCGGGCCGACGCTGCGGCCATTGCTGGCGGGGTATCGGGGCTTGAGTTGATGGAAGTGGCCGGCGCGGCGATCGCCGACACGGTTCAGGAACTTTGGCCGACCGGCGACGTGCTGGTGCTGTGCGGGCCGGGCAATAATGGTGGCGATGGGTTTGTCGCGGCGCGGTTGCTGGCCGAGGCTGGGCGGCAGGTGCGGCTCGCGCTGCTGGGGTCGATCGACAAACTGGAAGGCGACGCCGGCGCCAATGCGGCGCGCTGGAGTGGCGCGGTATTGCCGTTGGCGCCATCGTTGCTCGACGGCGCCGATGTGGTGATCGACGCTCTGTTCGGCGCCGGTCTCGGCCGACCGCTCGACGGAGATGCGCGGGAAACTATCGAAGCGCTGGCGGCATCGGGCTTGCCTTGTGTGGCGGTCGATGTGCCCAGCGGGGTGCATGGCGACACCGGGCAGGTGCTCGGCACAGCGGCCCAAGCCGAAGTCACCGTGACCTTCTTTCGCCGCAAGCCGGGACATCTGCTCTATCCGGGCCGGGCATTGTGCGGCGAGGTCCGCGTCGCTGATATCGGCATTCCCGATACGGTCTTGGCCCAAATATCGCCCCAACTTTCAGAGAACCGGCCCGAACTGTGGCGCGACCTGTTGCCGCGGCCCCAACCCCAGGCTCACAAATATGATCGTGGGCACGCGGTCGTTGCCGGCGGTGCGGTGCTGACCGGCGCGGCGCGGTTGGCGAGTCATGCGGCGTTACGGATGGGGGCAGGGCTGGTGAGCATCGCAGCGCCGCCCGACGCCGGTGTGATTTATCGTTCCGGGCCGCCAACCATCATGGTTCGCGATATCCCGGACGGGGCATCCTTCGCGGCAATGCTCGCTGAACTAAAGGTGACCGCGGCTTTGATCGGGCCGGGAAATGGCGTCGATGGTCGGGTAGGCGGCGCGACCGCCGATCGGGTATTGCGGGCCTTGGCGCTACGGCCCTGTGTCCTGGACGCGGATGCACTCACAGTTTTCGCCGATGATCCTGACAAACTTTTTGCCGCGCTCGGCGCGACTTCCGCCGGGACTAATGTTCTCACGCCCCATGACGGCGAGTTCGCGCGGCTGTTTCACTCCCAGCAAGAAAGCGACGGCAAGATAGAGATGGCCCGCGCCGCCGCGCTTCGCGCGAACGCGACCATATTGCTCAAAGGGGCCGATACGGTCATCGCCGCGCCCGACGGCCGGGCCGTGGTCAACACCAACGC